>JACPDY010000164.1 GCA_016183775.1 Bacteroidota bacterium | reverse complement strand
GAAAATCGAACGACTTTTTGCTTGGATTCAAAATTACAGAAAGTGTGTGGTTCGCAATGAGTATAAAGCACAGAATTACTTAGGGTTTGTACAGATTGCATGCGTATTAATCATGACAAAACATTTTTGAGATGGCTTCTAAAAATATTATGGAAACAAAAGATTAACTTAGCAATGAAAGAAATGAGGACGTCAAATAATAAATTTTCAGATGACGAATGGTGGAAACGTACTTCTCCCGACAAGTGGAAGTGGGGATTGTTTTATTGTAATAAAGAAGATAAACGAATTTTTATTTGGGGAAGAAAATTAGGAATAGGATGGACTGTAAAATTTGGAAATCCATGCTCAATATTAGTAATCCTGACAATTATCATTATTATTGGGATTATTAATATATATGCCTAATTCAAACCGAGAAACTACCGACATATCCTGTTATTGACATACATTTACCCACGCTTAAATCTTAAATAGATATTATATATGAACTTTCACTTATCAGCATTCATACTATTACTTGCTTTAAATAGCTATAGCCAAACAGTACAACAAATGTGTTTCGCCCAACTGGCGCCCAAATCATCCGGAAATCTGTGTTTTGGTGATTGCAACGGAACAATTAATTGCTTCCCGACCGGAACAGGACCCTACACATATGCATGGTCAAATCTTGCCACTACACAAAATATTACAGCACTGTGTGCAGGAACTTATGTACTTACGTTGACAGATGCAGGTGCCGGAGGCGCTACCTGTACAGGCACAGCCACCATTACAGAACCAACCGACCTTGCCATTAGCGTTAGTTCCGCCGGAAGTACAGCCACCGCTACAGTAACCGGGGGAACTCCGGGATACACATATATGTGGATGCCCGGAATGTACAGCACATCCACTGTTTCCAGCCTGGCACCCGGCACCTATACGGTAAGCGTTACCGACAAAAACGGTTGTTATAATTATACAACAGTAACGATAACAGCTACAGGAATCTATGCCTTGACAAGTAATAATGGAGTAAAAATATACCCTAACCCAACTTCGGACCTATTGACCATTGAATTAAACACCACGAATGCATACAAAACAAAAATTACAATTCTGAATATACTGGGAGAAATAGTTTATGAGAAAAATGTAACTGCCGATAAACTATTAAAGCAAACGATCGACATTTCAGAGCTCCCGGAAGGTGTTTATTTTGCAGCTATTCAGTTTGCCGGAAGGACAATTACAAATAAGGTGGTGAAGGAGTAAGGCGTTTGTACTTTAGTTATTGTACCCTTGTTAAACTGATTTATCTACCCCAACCTAATCCCGATAATACAAACATCATCCACCTGCTCAAGGCTGCCCTTCCAGTTTTTAAATGAACTGGCTATTGCCTTTTTTTGATCCGACATAGGTAGCTCACAAACCTGCAGCAGCAGTTGTTTAAAAGGCTTGTACAGAAATTTTTTACCTTTCGGGCCTCCGAACTGATCGGCATAACCATCGGTGAACAGGTATACAAAATCTCCTTGCTCCACATCAATGATGTGATTGGTAAATTTTTTACTGCTTTCCAACTCGCTTCCGATAGGTTGTTTATCGGGTTTTATTTCAAAGAGATTATAATTCTCTCCGGTTATTACGGGTTTAAGTTCAATAAAGTTATCGATCAGCTTCAATCCTTTTTTACGCAGGAGGTATACACCATTATTAGCGCCGGCAAACTGAAGTTTCTTCGCGGTATCATCAATAGTAACAATACTCATGTCCATACCATCTTTTACCGCGGTTTTATCATTCTGGCGCAATGTTTCTTCAACCAACTCATTCAACTTATCCAAAATAGCTGCAGGCTGCGTAAGCGCAAACTCATTGATAACGCGTGTTAAGCCGTTATGCCCGACCATACTTACCAATGCGCCCGGAACACCATGTCCCGTGCAATCGACAGCCGCAATCATGGCTTTATGATTAAAATGATCGAACCAATAGAAATCGCCGCTGACAATATCTTTAGGCTTATACAGGATGAAAAAATCTTTCAGATGCTGACGTATACGTTTATGAGCGGGGAGTATCGCCTCCTGTATACGCTTGGCGTAAGTTATACTGTCGGTGATATTTTTATTGTATTGCGCAATCTCATCATTAGCCTTTTCCAGTTCCCTGTTCTTGCTTTGGATGATCGCCTGTTGTTTTAATATCTGAATGTTCGAACGCTTTATTTTGATATAGGAGAAAATACCGCCTATGACAATAAGAATACAGATAGAATAGAACCACCAGGTTTGATAGAAGGGCGGCTTTATCTCAAATTTAAACGACACAGGTTCTTTGTTCCACAACCCGTCGTTGTTACAGGCCTTGACCAGGAATTCATATGTGCCCGGATCTAAATTATTATAAGCTACCTGGGGTTGAGTTGTTGAGCGGTACTTTTCATCAAACCCCGCTAACATATATTGATATTTTACTTTTTCGGGAGCCGTAAGACTCACTCCAATAAAGCTGAAAATAAAATTGTTTTTGACATATGAGAGAACGAGCGGTTTAGATCTGTCCGTTCCTTTAACCGAATCCATATAAAAGCGCCAGTCGTTTTCGGTATTATTAATTTTCACACCGGTGATCTGGGTAAGGGGCTCCTGTCGGTTATCAAAATCGAATTCGGGTTGGTAAATCATCAGCCCGTTATTGGTTCCGACAAGTAAATGCCCGCTGGAATCAACCAGCATTACACCGTCTGTGCAGCTTTCACCGGTAAAACCGTCAACAACTCCATAATACTTAACGCCTGCAACAGAATCATTCTCCATTTTTATTCTGTTCAATCCATTTGTGGTGCCGGCCCACAGGTATCCTTTGTTGTCAACAGCAACGGATGTAATGTCATTTAAACTAAGCCTGTTCTTATCAGATATTTTGATGAAACTCCGTTCGTTACTTTTTCGAATAAAAAGCCCGGCATCGGTTCCAACGTAAATGGCACCATTTTTATCTTCTGTAATAGTCTGCACTATTCTTTCAGGCACACCTTCTTTAACAGTAAAATGCTGCAGCATATTCTCTGTTAACAGGTACAGTCCATAATTGGTGCCTATCCATATACGGCCTTTTTTGTCTTCATGAAGTGTTTTAACAGGAGTGTTTAGTTCAAATCTTGTGTAAGGAACAATTTTATCATTTACTAAAGTAGCGAGACCGCCAAACGTACCAAGCCAGATCGTATTTTTCGAATCCACTATTACAGAGTAACATTTAATAAAGTTTTTATTCTCCATTTCTGTAGGAAGGGTGTCGACCCTGCCTTCAACCATTTTTTTCATTCCATACTCAGAGGCTAGCCAAATGGTTTTATTATCCAAAGCAAGTGAAGTGAGGTCACCAAGCAATAGTTTGGCGGACGGGATCAGGTTTTTTGTCACTTTATAGTTTTCCAATTCTGAAATAGCTGAAGGTGTTAAAACAATAAGTTTCCTGCCGTTCACAAGAATGCCTTTGATCTCATCCTTTGGCAAACCCTGGCCCTTCCTGATGGATAAAAAACGTTCGGAAGAGAGTTTAGAAACACCGTTCTCTTTCGAAGCGAACCATAAATTATTTTCCCTGTCCTGGAAGATCTTCCAGATGACATCATTCACCAGGCCATTCTTTGTAGTATACAAACTGAATTTCCCTTTGTAATATTTAAGAACACCCTGATCGGTCCCTATCCAAACAGAGCCGTCTCTTTTATCCTTTAACGAACAATAATAATAAGCTCCGCCGTTCAATGACCTGATATCAACCCTTTCGACTTTACCATTTTTGAGTTCAAAGAGGTTGTTCTCAGTCAATATCCAATACACATCCGGCGCAACTTCAATGATCGAATAAACAGCATCACAATTCAAACCATTTTGGGAATTATATCGCGTAACAGATTGTCCATTATATCTGAATAAGCCATTATACGCGGTGCAAAACCAAATATTGCTTTTGCTGTCCTCGTAAATATTAAATACGATCGAATTATTAAGTGCAGTATCAGTATCGAACAACGAAAATTTATTCTCGCTGTAAATCCCCACCCCTCTACCCGTAGCTATCCACACTGTTTTCTTTGAATCGACCAGTACATTGAATACCGATTCATCGGGGAGTCCGTTATTTTCCGAATAATTTTTAAACCTCTTACCATTGTAAATGGATAAACCTTTATCAGTACCAATTATAAGATTCTCATCATTGAAAGCACTGATGCTGTATTCCAAGTTAGAAGGCAATCCGTCCTTATCCGTTATTTTTTCAAACCCCAATCCATTGTACCTCGTAATACCACCCTTGTAAGTGCCAAATAGCATATAACCCTGCCTGTCCTGGCCAATTGACAATACCTGCTTATCAGATAAACCCTGCTCTGAAGTAAAGTTCTCAAAGTTCAGGTGCTGTGCATATGTGCGCGGGAGTATAAAAAAAAGCAGCAGTACTAAAGCGGGACTTGCAAAACTATTTTTAAGGCCTTGGAACATTATAAACAAAAGTAAGATTTTAAATGAAAAAAGTGTTATAAAACAAAGCCCTCAGAAACCGGAAAAACTAACGAATATAAAGAGAAAATAAAGGAAGATCAGACGATCACGGGCACATGACCATCAATTACCTCTCCGTTCTCACAACGAATGGATCGGGAAGGGAATTTTTTGAAAATGATGAAATCGTGCGTAGCAATAATAACAGCACAGCCGGTACGGCTGATTTCAAGCAGGAGCTTAATAATTCCTTCGGATGTTTCGGGATCAAGATTTCCGGTTGGCTCATCAGCGAGGATCACTTCGGGGTTGTTCAATAAAGCACGTGCAATAGCGACACGCTGCTGCTCACCACCGGATAATTCGTGCGGCATTTTATGCCCTTTAGTAGCAATCCCTACTTTATCCAGAACACTTTGTATGCGCTCCTGCATTTGCTGTTTATTTTTCCAGCCCGTTGCTCTTAAAACAAATAACAGGTTATCATTGATCGTACGGTCTGTAAGTAATTGAAAATCCTGGAAAACAATGCCAAGCTTACGGCGCAGGTAAGGTATTTCCTTTTGCTTAATGGTTTTGAGGTTAAATCCGGCTATTCTTCCTTCTCCCTGCGTCAAAGGCAGATCGGCATATAACGTTTTTAACAAACTGCTTTTACCGCTTCCTGTTTTTCCTACAAGGTAAACAAACTCTCCTTTATCGATATTGAGAGTAACCTTGCTAAGCACCAGGTTATGCACCTGGAAAATAGAAACATTATTAAGTTGTATTATGGTTGCCGGTTCCATTTGGATGAAACAAAGATATGGCAATGCTTTTTTTTCGGCCTTTGTTTTTTTGAAAATGCCCGCAATAATTTCAACACCATTGAGTTCATAACTTATATTTAAGCCTTCCTTTTAGGGTTTAAAGCCTGCCTACTTTTGATATTCATTTTTTATTCATATTAATGGTGAAGTTGCGTGGTATTGTTTTGATTTTAGCCGTTTGGGGGGGGGCAGGGCTTCTGTTCGCCCAAAAAACCACTGCGTTTATTCACGAAGACGCAAATTACAAAACCGCAGTACAGCTTTATGAAAATCAGAAGTATGGGGCTGCTCAAAAATACTTTTACAAAACGATCACGTCGTATAAGGATCCGAATTCGCTGGTAAGAATCGATGCCGAATACTACGCGGCTATATGCGCGATCGAATTATTCAATAAAGACGCAGAGCTACTGCTTAAACAATTTATAGCGCTGCATCCTGAAAGTCCGCATAAGCGCAAAGCGTATTTTAACCTGGGGAAATACAATTACCGTAAAAAGAAATTCAAAACAGCAATTGAATATTTTTGGGCAGTTGATGTATATGACCTTACAGGCGAAGAGAAAGCGGAACTATACTTTAAACGAGGGTACAGCTATTTTGAGCTGAGTGAGAATGACGAGGTGGAAAAACTCGACCCTATAATGATCCATACCGGGGATGCACCTCGTAAATATGTTGCCAGTAATATTGAGAACGCCAAAGCCGATTTTTACCAGATAAAGGATATAGACACCAAATACACTCACCCGGCGAATTATTATTACTCACACATCTCCTACTCGCAGCAGAATTACGAAACCGCCTTGCAAGGATTTCTGAAACTGACACAAAATGCCGACTTCGGCCCCATTGTTCCATATTACATCACACAGATCTATTATTTACAGGGCAAATACGAAGATGCCATTAAATTCGCGACCCCATTACTGAGTGACACAAGCAATACCAAGCGCCAGCCCGAAATTGCGCGTATAATTGGTGAAGCCAACTTCCGTACAGGAAAGTTCGCTGAATCGATTCCTTTTTTAAAACAATACGAAAAAATGGCAGGCGCAATTAACCGACAGGATAAATACCAACTCGGCTTTGCGTATTACAAAACCAATGATTGTGATAACGCTATTTCCTATTTCCAGGAGATGGTGGATGAAAAAGATTCACTTACACAGAATGCCTATTATCACCTGGCTGATTGTTATATAAGAAAGAACAACAAACAAGGTGCCCGCACTGCGTTTGGCTTCGCATCGAAACTGAACTTTGATCCTGGAATCAAGGAAAATGCGTTGTTCAGCTACGCTAAACTAAGCTATGAGCTGGCTTTTAACCCATTTGGCGAGTCCATTCGCGCTTTCCAGGAATACATACGCCTTTATCCCAATTCACCACGTATTGATGAGTGTTATACATACCTGGTAAATGTATTTATGACAACAAGAAATTACAAAGAAGCACTTCGTTCAATTGAAAACATAAAGGCGCTGAAAGAAGAGATGAAACCCGCTTACCAGAAAATAGCCTATTACAGGGCGATCGACTTCTTTAATAACGCGGAGATGGATTCCGCTATAAACTATTTTGAAAAAGCATTCAAATACCCTGTGGAAAAAAGCATTAACGCGCTGGTATATTACTGGAAAGGCGAAGCTTTTTACCGTAAAAAGGATTATGAAAAAGCTATTGATAACTACAAAGAATTTATTCTTAAACCGGGAGCCTTTAGCATGCCGGAGTATGGCAATGCCAACTACAGCATTGGTTACGCTTATTTTCAAATGAAAGATTATACAAATGCCAATCTATCGTTCCGGAAATTTGTTACCTCCACCAATAATGCAACTGATAAATTATCGGCTAAAAAAATAACTGATGCCTATGTCAGAATTGGTGATACCTATTTTATAAATAAGGATTACTCCGGTGCCGCCGATAGTTACGGAAGCGCGATAAGCATGAAAGCGATGAATGCGGATTATTCACTCTATCAACAAGCGCTGGCGTTCGGACTGTTGAAAATGAATAAAAAGAAAATTGACAACTTGCTGAAAATTGCAAACAACTATCCAAAATCGACTTACACAGCGGCTACTAAATTCGAGCTTGGTAAAACTTATTTCCAGGAAAATGAGTACGACCAATCACTGGTGTATTATCAAAAAGTGATCGATGAACATCCGAGCTGTAGTTATGTGAATCGCTCCCTGAACCAAGTTGGTCTTATTTATTACAATAAAAAACAGGACGACAAGGCGCTGCAGGTATTTGATAAATTAATACGTAAGGACAGAAAGTCGGAAGAGGCTGAAGAAGCCCTGCCTATTGTTAAAAAAATATATGTGGCTAAAAATGACATTGATGGACTTGAAAAATACTTCAGGGAAGTGTCGGCCACAATTCCCTCTTCATCGCTTGATTCGGCGGCTTACAACATTGCCCATAATGCCTATATGGAGGGCGATTGCAAACAGGCTTCACTGAATTTTAATAAATACATTGTACGCTTCGTTGACGGAATATTTATTCTTGATGCTTATTTCTATAAAGCGGAATGTGATTACAGGTCCGGCAACCCTGACCTCGCTTTGGGAGGATACAACTACATTATTGACAAGAATAAAAATGTGTATACTGAACAATCGTTGGTGAATGCCGCCGCAATTAACTACAAACAACAGAATTATCAGAATGCACTGGGGCAGTATATTAAACTGGAAGAAGTGGCCGAATACCCCAGGAACATCATGGATGCGCGCATAGGTGAAATGCGCTGCAACTATTACCTGAAAAATTATGATGCCGCTATTACTGGTTCCAATAAAGTCATTACAACCGACAAAGTGCCGGCTGAAGTAATTAATGAAGCGCATTTAATTATAGCGAGAAGTGCGATGGAACTGAAAAACAATGAGCTGGCCTATTCTGAATTCCAGGCTGTAGCTAATCTTGCCAGGGGTGAACTGAAAGCCGAAGCGAAATACAACATCGCCTACCTGCAATATGCACGGGGTGAATACAAAGAATCAAAAGCAACTGTTTTCGACCTGGTAAAAAACGAATCGGCCTATCCCCTGTGGATGACCAGGGCCCTGATATTGCTTTCCGACAACTATGTAGCACTGAAAGATAACTTCCAGGCCAAACACACCCTCAAAACAGTTATTGAAAGCTCCGATTTTCCTGATCTGGTAAAAGTGGCGCAGGATAAGCTGAACGCAATAACCGAAGCCGAAAAAGCTGTGCAAACAACAAAAATAACCGAAGAACCAAAAATTGAATTCAAAGAAAATTCAACTGAAAAAAATAAACAATTGTTTACTGATCCTCAGCAACAAAAGGATCAACAACCGAAGTAAGAGTAAAATGAAAAATATAAAGAAAAAGGAAATGATTGTGCAAACAATAAGAACCTGGTTGTTGGTTGTTGGTTGTTCGTTCCCAACCCTTCATGCTTTCGCGCAAAAGGGGCTTGATTCATTGGAGATAAATGTTACAAAGCAATTCAAACCTACGATAGCTGACGCATTTAAAATAAATGACAACCCTGCTTATACCGACTCAACACCTCGCATTCCTCCTCAAACATACACCATAGCGCCAAAACCTATAATTACAGTGTTTGAACTTGCCCCGATAAAGCCCGCCAGGATGGTAGGTGAGCCGTTGACACGTTTGTATAATTCATTTGTGAAGCTTGGATTCGGGAACTACACTACCCCATATGGAGAAGCCTTCTATAACAGCCTCCGTTCCAAAGATTATGTATATGGTGTACATGTAAAACATTTATCATCGTACGCTACATTAAAAGATTATGGATACAGTGGATATAGCGATAACGAAGCCAATCTGTACGGTAAAAAATTTTTCAAAAAACAAACCTTGTTCGCCGATCTTGATTATTCCCGGAATGTTGTTCATTACTATGGTTATGACATTAAAGCCAATACCATTAATGACAATGATCTTATCCGCCAGCGATTTTCATTCATAAGTCCGAAATTGCAGCTGCTGAGCCATCACACCGACTCGTCACACCTTAACTACGACCTGCGGCTGAAGTATTATAATCTATTGGATCTATACAAGGTCAACGAAAACAATGTGATGGCCGAAGCCATCGTGAAAGGATACTATGACAAACAGTTGATCACGGTTGGATCATCGGTTGATTTTTACAATACCCGCAGCAGCATAGATACTGTTATGAACACTATAGTAAAGCTTGCCCCTTCGGTGGCTTTTGCAGGCAACAAATGGAGAGTGAATATAGGACTTACCGCTGTGGGTGATTTTGCCGGGAGTTCTAAATTTTTATTTTATCCCAACATTGATTTCAACTTTAATATAGTGGATGATCTTATCATACCTTATGCCGGAATTGGCGGAGGGCTGGACAGGAACAGCTACAAGGTGCTAAGTGATATTAATCCCTTCGTCTCCCCCACTGCTCAATTACTCAATACCGATCGAAAAATTGAAGTATATGGCGGTTTGCGCGGAACTATTGAAGCGAATACATCTTACAACATAAGGGCAACATACTCGAAAATAAATAATATGCCCTTGTTTGTAACAGACGAAAGCGACCTGCTTAAAAATAAATTCGGTGTAATATACGATAACACCACCTATTTAAACATTCACGGAGAACTGGGTTACCAGAAAACTGAAAAGCTGAAACTCATGGCAAAAGGCGATTATTTTCATTACGATATGGCAACAGAAAAGCGGGCCTGGTACAAGCCGGAAATGCAGATCACCTTATCGGCCCATTACAACCTGCGCAACAAAATAGTTGTAAAAGGAGATATATTTGTAATAGGCAAACAATTGGCCAGGACGTTCGACAGCAAACACGTATTGGTTATAAAAGAATTAAAGGGGCTGGCAGATATCAACCTGGGTGCTGAATATAAATATTCCAAACTTTTCACGCTGTTTATTAATTTCAACAATATCGCCGCGTTCCGCTATTACCGCTGGAATAATTATCCGACTCAACGATTCCTGTTGTTGGGAGGTTTGGCAGTCACGTTTTAATAAGATCCTTCACTAAAAGATTCTCTTTTTTATTTCTTCTTACAGAGTGTCATTATTCACTATTTATTGCCACTGCAACTAGGTGAAATTTTGATTTGCAAGTATAGCTTTAAATACCCGCAGCAATTGTCTCCCAAGCTATTAACAAAAAACCATAATTTCTTACATCTGTAATTAATACCAATTATAAATAAAATTCAGTCCAATATTTGCAGAATAGATTTTTTTTATTATTTTTGGACTAAACTATAAATATAACAATATGTCATTCGCAAAAACAATACACATCAAAGAGAGTGTGAAGGAATTATCCCAGCT
>JACPDY010000163.1 GCA_016183775.1 Bacteroidota bacterium | reverse complement strand
CATCTATACCGCAACCGGTTGTTACAACCTGTTTGAATTTTATTTCTTGCATTACGTTTCATGTTTTGCACGAAGTTAAATATTCATCCTCGGTTGGTGTGCTTCATTCTAGCTCATGACCATTTCATGTGTATATATTTTTAGCTTTTAAAGGTCACATGGAATATCCATATATTCATTTTCGGTTGGTATGCCGAAGGTATATGGCTATTTCATACTATCTATTTATTGGTTAAGAAATGATTTTTCTATCTGGGGATCTGAAATACCATGATGCCCGCAGTCAGGAATAGTAATAATATTGATTCAAAAAAAATCTTTGGCGCCATCTCCACTGACAAAGTGAGAAAAGACAACTTCCGACATGGCACAGAAAAAGCCTGTACATGCCCTTTTATTAAAACAAATTTAGGAATAAACACGGTTACAACTCCCAATATTTTCTAAACCCCCGGTTAGAAAATAGAGAGGATAACCCAAATGTGTCATCATATACATTTCCTTTTGATTTTAATAATTACACTACTTCAATTCCTGTAGATATTTTGCTGTCTTGCCGGCAGACAGGTCTTTCTTTGGTTATGGCCAGGTATTTTTATGTTAGTTTTTAAAATGTTAGCTTATCTTTGCCCGAAATTCACAAACCCATGAAATATAAAAAAAAAAGTTGCCGGTGTCTGGATCGACCATAAACACGCCTACATTATCAGCACGCCCGACAGAAAAAACGAAGGAACGTATGATGTAATTAAAAAGATCGAGGTTCATCATCATGCCGATCACTCCGGTAGTGAAAGCATACACCACAATAAGGAATCTCAGGAATTAAAGGCTCTTTATCAGGATGTGTCCGTTCAATTGGCAACTGACGATGCTATTTTTATTATTGGACCCGGCACATCACAGGAAGAGCTGAAAAATTTTCTGCAGCAGAATAATCACTTTAAAGGGAAGGAAATTGAATCGGGAACTGCCGATCATTTGTCAATGAATGAAATGATCGCCAAAGTGCGCACTCATTTTTTTCATAACTGATATGCCGGCTGAGCCAGGTGTGGATTGTTGACTGATCGTAGTCGAAGTCAACATCTAAATTAAAAACCAACATGTATGAAGAGAAGTGGTTCAATTAGTATAATGTGCTGTGGTGTATTTGTGTGTTTTAGTAATATCAAGGCCCAGAACAAAGTTCTTGACTTGGAATCGGAGAAAGTAAAAGCCAATAAAATAAAGTCGGTTTCTGAATTTCGCAGCGAATTCGGGAAAGGTGAATTTAAGAAGGCTTATACGAAGTACGATAGTCTTGCAAATGTTATCGAACATGCGGTTTTTTATACCAATGGAAATATTGAGGAAAAAAAGACCTTTTCATACAACGATAAGGGATTGGTTAAAGAAGAGCTTCACTATAATACTTCGGGTTTGGTAGAGTCGATCATTAAGTATTTGTATGATGCAGAAAAAGTTGGCTAAAAAGAGTTTCTATAATGCGGAGGAAGCACTGCAAAGGAATATAGCATATACCTATTCTTCGGCCGGAAAACTGTTGGAAGAAAAGGAGTTCAATGTGGGCGGGGCCAGGATCAGTTCTGTTTTGTATAAGTATACAAATAAAGGACAATTGACAGATGAGAAAAAAATTGCAGCTGATGGTTCAGCTCAATCGCGGCACATTTACAAGTATGACGATATCGGAAATAAAGTGGAGGAAGCATTCATCTCTTACCAGTTTATTAATTCGAATAATACATTCAAGTATGACAGTCGTGGAAATAAAACGGACGAGACGATCTATTATTCTTCAACAAAGATCGATGATGATGTGATCGGAAGTTATGATGAGAAAGGTCAAATTACAGAAGAGGTGAATCTGGATAAAAACGGAAATTTTTATACAAAGAATTCCTTCAAGTACAATGATAAAGGAAATCAGATCGAAAAAATTTCATATGACCTGGAAGATAAAATAAGGAACAGGTGGACATATGATTATGATAATTTTGGAAATATGATAGAGGAGGTTATCAATGACGCTGATGGAACAGTTTTTTCAAAGTTCGCTACTTCATACAATGAGAAAGGTAAGATACTTACAGAATCCAAGTATACTACCTATCCCAAGCTTGTTTCAAAATGGATCTATACATACGATGATAATAAACAGTTAATTGAAGAGATCAAGGTCGGCTCCGATAATTCTGTAGCTTTTAAGGGCGAGTATCAGTACGATACAAAGGGCAATAGAATAAAAGAGTTGATACGTAATGGAGGCGATGATGAATCAGCGATCAAGAAGATCAATCAATACAGTGATCAGGGTTCGCTTATGAAAGTTGAATTTTACGGAGCGGACGGGAAGCTTGAGTTCAAGCGAACTGTTAGTTATGACCCTAAAGGCGATGTGCGGGAAATTGTTAAAACCGGACTTGAAGGGGGTTCCGAAACAACCCGTTTTGAGTATGAGTTCTATTAGGAAGAATGACGTAAAAAGTCGTATCGCCCCTGTTTAATTAAGTAAATTCAAAATGTCCTGCAACGTATTTTCATCACTTGGCCTTGATGCATTCGGATTTACTACATTTCCTTTTTTATCGATCAATAAATACCTTGGAATGCTGCTTATTTGAAACTGCCTGGCAGCGGTTGAATTCCATCCTCCGGGCGACAGGGCATGCTCTCCGGTAAGTTGTAATTGTTTGACCGTGTTTTTCCAGGCATCTTCATTGTCGTCAATAGAAATATACAGGAACACCACTTCCTTTTTTTGTTTGTCGCTTAATTTTTCATGCAGCTCTTTGCTAAAGGGGAACTGCTGCCGGCAAGGGCCGCACCAGCTTGCCCAGAAATCGACATAAACAACTTTTCCTTTAAAGTCGGCAAGACTTACTTCCTTGCCACTGATGCCACGGAACTTATTGCCTGGTGATGGATCGTTAGACTTTGCTGTTTCGGGTTTTGGCAATTTTGTTTTCATCCATTTGCCCAGTTTATCTTTTACTATACTTGTATACTCAGGTGTTTCTTCCTGCCTGTGGGCCGAACTGCCTTTCGGCAGGCTGACCTGCTTCTCCATACGCTGGTAAATACTTTTCACCGTTTCGGGATTTACTTTTTCGCCTGTTTCAAGTAAAAAACGGGTAAGGTAATAGAGCAGGGGAGTGCCTTTCAGGTGATCGCTCGCAACCACATATTTTTTTTCGGCTGAGAGGGTGAAATCAGTAAACTTATTGAATCCGTTCTGCTCTGAAGCGAAATAAGTGACAAACCACACAAGAAAATCGCGGTACGACCCGCTGATCATGGCTTCTTCATCGCTTACCGCCTTTTTATCAAGTTCATCAAGCATCACTGGGGGTAAATGCGCGACAGTAAGAATACTATTGCTTTTATTAGCGTTTACAACTGGCCACGCGAGCAGATGGCCGAGGTAAGTGTATTTGATCTGATTTTCAATATATTTTTTAAACTTTTCTGACAATAAATTTATATCGGGGTATGCCTCGTAAAACTTTTTTTGTTTTGTCCTGTTGCCGAATATGAAATTTTCAAACTCATCTACTCCGGTTGTTTTCATTTTTTCTTCCATTGAACCAATTGAAAAATCATTTGCGAACTGCTCATTGAATTTTTGCAGGAACAGGTTGTTGGCAGCACCTTTTTCAGTAAAGACAATGCTTTCAGCCAGGCTTCCTGCTTTAAATTTTATATCCAGTTTGTCATTCTGTTCCAGGTAAAGTTTTGTGGTTTGTCCTGCATAATTGAGATCAACCAGGTAGTTTCTGTCGATAGTGAACTCAAAATAGAATTGATTTTGCTTTACCGGAATTTTGTACCTGGTAATTTTTTGTGAAAGGTAATTTTTGTCGATCAGTAATTCTATCGAGTCGTTCGCAGCATTTTCAATTGTTCCGGAAACAATTGTTTTTGATTGGGCGATCAATAAAACAGGGGAAAGGAGCAGGAAATAAAATATTTTTTTCATTATGCAGGATATAATTTGTTGGGAAACGAATTTAAAATTAAAAATTGACAGTCTCAATTCGAAACTGTCAATTTGCGTATAATATCCTGAATATACTATTCTGCTTTTGACATCGATTTAAGAGTAGATTAAATACATCTGTATCCGTGTAAGATCATTCAGTGCGTCAAGGTTGTTGTAAAGCCTGATCCTGTCCGATGTAGCTTCTAAAATTGTATGGCTAACAGGAATCTTGTTTTTTTTAGTTTTTAATTTGGATGCATTGTACAGCGCGATCTCAGTTTTCAGATCGGATAGAAGTTTTATTCCTATCCCGTCTTTGTAAAATACATCGCCAAGCATTCCTTCTGAAATAGTAATATGATGGAGCTCGAAATCATCCGGGATAAATGTCTGTCCGGTCTCATTTTTCAATATTAATTCTTTCAACAGTTGACAAGTATTCTGTATATCGCCAATTAGCTTTTGTTCCGATGTGCCGACAGGCAACCTGTCGCCTGAAATGGTTTGCATTTTTTTGAGTAATTGTTCGCTTTGAATATATGCATACGTCTTGTTTTGTGTTTCGGGTGAAGGCCGCAAAGCAGTAAGTGTAAATTGAATACCAATGGCTGCTACTAAAAGTATTGAAGCAACAATAGTGTTCACTTTTGTTTCGGCATTACGAATACCTGTGAAAAAATAGACAGGCAGGAATACAAAAAATGAAACGGACAATGTGCTGAGCCATATCAGGTATTTTCCCGGCCAATGCATCACCTGGAAAAGCATAGAGATACAATATAAAATACCCAGAAGAGTTCCGATAGACAATACAACTTTGTCGCGTTTTGCATTTATTTCTCCAACCTTTAATAAGAACATCAGGGGAAGAAAAATAAAGCTGAAGGTGATGAAACCCAGGCCCAGGAATACAATGGTCCCCGGCCAATGCATGATCTTAAAAAATGAACCAATTATAAATACTGCTGCGGATATAGCTCCGCTTGTTATCATTGCTTTTTTCATGGCGTAATAATTTTTAAACGTTAACAGGTTTTTGGTTTCTGTTTCTATTTCCTTCAGTTCTTTTTTGTAAAACGTTTGGATTGTGGAAAAATAGAAACGCTCGAAGTCCCCGTTTTCTTCGAGTTCATGCTCAATAATGCAGCAAACATGATCCAGCAGATTTTGCTGTAGATCATCCATCTCGATGCCACGCGCGCGAATGTCGTCAAGGATGAATTTTATTTGCGTATCACTGAGGGTATACATTTATGCTGTTGTTGGTTTAATGTCAAGTAAAAACCGCATGGTGTCCATAAAGTCGGCGAGCTCACTTACCTTTTCTTTTGTCTTTGATTTTCCGGTAGGACTTAGCGTATAATATTTTCGTACACGTTTGCCAATGTATTCTGTTTGCGTGGTTACCAAACCATCGGCTTCCAGCGCATGTAATGTGGGGTACAAAGCGCCTTCTGTGATCTGGATTTTATCTAATGTCAATTCTTTTACCCGCTGGGTAATTTCATAACCATACATTTTTTTATTGTCGGCAAGCAATTTTAAAACGATTGTTTTAAGGGTTCCTTTTATCAATTCTGATGAGTAGATCATAATGTGTTATATAATTTTTATAACGCAAATATACATAAGAATATTATACATAAAAGTCTTACGTATTTAAAATAATTCAATTATTTGAAAATCAATTAAATAAAATTACTTCAATATAAAATGTGCCAATTTTTGCTTCCCCATCACTAATATATTTAGTAAGAGATATGATTTCATTCAAATTTTGATATTTGAGGCACTTCTTCACTATATGCCTATTATTTAGATAATTACAACTGTAATTGTGTAACTTTACGGTACCTGCCGGCGTATAAAAATCCTGAAGTTAATTTTTGTTGATCAAAATGAGAATGATGTTTATTAAAAACATACAATGCTTATTATCAAACATATACTTCCTGGCGATTTTAATTTCGCTCGATTGTTTGGCTATAAAAAGTATTAGCTCGTCCGCCGCGAGTCGTTTACCTCCATGTGGATTCACCCTTAATACAAGTTCGACTTCCCCATCCTGTAATGCCGGAACAAATGGTACTGCAATAATAACAGTTTCAAGCGGTAGCGGTAATTATAGTTATAGCTGGAGCGAAGCAAGTCAGACTGGCCAGGCAGCAACTAATTTATCAGCATCGACTTATACTGTAACAGTTACTGACAATGTCGCTGTATGTACAGCTACAGCAACAGTTACGGTCACTCAGCCACTGCCTGTGATCAATAGCACAACGGGTCAAAGTGTTTCCTGTTTCGGGTATAATGATGGAAAGGCATGGGTGACACCAACAGTTGCTGTTCCACAACCTTCTTATGCATGGAGCGGTACTACCGAACAAAATGATACACTATCGGGACTTACCATTGGTAATTATACCGTTACGGTAACGGATAATTCCGGGTGCTCCCAATCTGCAGTAATTTCAATTACTCAGCCTTCATTACTTGGAGGTACAGTTACAAGCACAAACAGTACCTGTAATGGCGCCAATAATGGTACAGCCACCATAGCGCCTTCCGGCGGAACACTTCCTTACACTTATTCATGGAATAGTAGTCCCGCTCAGGCAACTGTAACCGCAACAGGTTTGGGTCCCGGTACATTTACCATCAAGCTGAGTGATGCTAAAGGTTGCGAGTTTTATTATTCGGTAAATATTTCGGAAGCGGCTCCTTTGGTAATAAATAACCCGGTCATCACAAAAGAAACCTGCCAACTGGGGAATGGAAAAGTCACCATATCTCTCATCGGCGGAACACCGCCTTATACTTATTCCTGGAGCCCGCCTGCTAACCTTCAGACTACATCAGCTGCCATTAATTTATCTGCCGGTACTTATACCGTTACTGTAACCGATAGCAAGGGGTGTACTGCTGCACGATCAGCAGTTGTTACAAACCAATTCATTCCTCCGGATGCAATTGCAAGTACTGTGAACGATGTAACATGCTTCGGTGCCGCCAACGGGCGTGTCACGGTATTGGCTTCGGCGGGTACAACTCCTTATGCATATGTCTGGTCCCCAACCGGTGGTGTGGCAGCTACAGCAAGTGGTCTTTCTCCGAATACATATACTGTGGTGGTAACCGATGCCAATGGTTGTACTGCAACATCTTCAGCAACAATAACCCAGCCTGCAGCTATGAGCCTGAATCCTTCTTCGGTAAACGTAACCTGCGGCCTGACAGATGGTTCCGCAAGCGTAGCTCCTGCCGGAGGAACCCAGCCATATAATGTTGTCTGGTCAAATGCCGCCACCGGTTACACCGCGGCTAATCTTGGGGCGGGTACTTATACAGTTACGGTAACAGATGCGGGTCCTTGCACCCTTACGGCAAGTGTAACGATAATTATTTCTAACCCTTTAATTGTGACAACCGGCTCAACCAATATTACCTGTAACGGGAACGCAAATGGTACGGCAAGCGCATCAGCTTCAGGCGGCAGCGGTACATTTAACTACAGCTGGAACCCCGGCGGTTATGCAAATTCATCGATCACTAACTTGTCGCCTGCTGTGTATACATTAACTGTTACTGATGGTGTGAATGTTGGATGTACAGCAACAAAAACGGTGAACATTACACAACCGGGAATATTAATTCCTGCTATAGCCGGGACAAATGTTACTTGTAACGGACTTAACAATGGCAAGGCTACTTCAACTCCGACCGGCGGAACATCGCCTTACACATACGTATGGAATACCGGAAGTGCAACCAATTCAACAAGTGGGTTGGCACCGGGAACTTATTCATTGACTGTGACTGATTCGAAATCATGTACAGCGGTGTCAACAGTTGCCATCACTCAAAGCGCCGTGCTTGCAGTTATTATTAACACGCAGACAAATGTGGCTTGTTCAGGCGGGTCGACCGGAAGCGCTTCGGTCATCGCTTCGGGCGGAACAGGTACATTAACATACACCTGGGCCCCTTCAGGAGGAACTTCAGCTACCGCCACAGCCAGGCCGGCTGGTAATTATACAGTTACTGTCAGGGATGCGAATAATTGTTCAGCGACGGTGGTCATAAGCATTACTCAGCCTGCTGCCATAACAACAACACCTTCTGTAACTCCGTCGTCTTGTGGTGTTTCAGGCGGATCTGCAACAGTAACTCCTGCCGGTGGAATAAGCCCATATACGTATAGCTGGAGTTCGGGAATAACTGCAAATACTTCAACTGTCGCCGGTCTCTCTTCCGCGACATATACGATAACTGTCAGGGACGCTAACGCATGTTCTAAAACTCAAACACTTACCATAGCTGTGTCGAATCCCCTCGCCATTGTGCCAGGTAAAACCAACTTAACCTGCAATGGTTCAGCTAACGGGCAGATAGGAGTTACTGTGACCGGAGGCACTGGATCATATAATTACATATGGACTCCCGGCGGGGCAACCGCCTCAACCATTTCGGGTCTGACTGCCGGAACCTATACAGTGACAGTCAGGGACGCGGTAAACAGTTCATGTTCGGCAACATCAGCAGTTGCTATCACTCAACCTGCACTTTTAAATGTTACACTCACTCCTCAAAATATTGTTTGCTTCGGACAAACAAATGGCAGAGTAACGGCTGCTGCATCGGGTGGAGTAACAGGCTATACATACAGCTGGGCTCCTGTGGCCGGAGCAGGAAATGTCATATCAAATCTCAGTGCAGGCATATATACATTGACATTGACCGATGCGAATGCCTGTACAACAACAAAAACAGCCACGGTAGCGGAACCGCCTCCGCTAACACTTACCATGACAAAGAAAAATGTGACATGCATTGGTACATACGATGGCGGGGTTCGGGGAAAAGTTACCGGCGGCACGCCACTTTATACATACAACTGGCTGCCTGCAGTAGGGGTTACTGATACAATTGGAGGGCTTGGCCCGGGTACATATAAACTTACAATTACAGATGCGAATGGTTGCACTAAAGTGGATTCGGCAAAAATAACCGAACCTCCGGCCTTCTCTATTTCAACAGGAGGCGTAAACCCTACCTGCTATAATAGTGATGGTTCGGTCTATGTAAGTGTTGTTGGTGGTTCAGGTTCATTCAGCTATTCATGGATTCCGTCCGGCAGTACCGGAACAACTGTGAGCGGGCTTAGTGCGGGCAGTTACCAGGTTAGGGTCACCGATATAAGCACCGGGTGCGATACTCTTGGCACCATGGCACTCACGTATCCTGCTGTTGCACTCGCCATGAGCTCGACAAATGTGACCTGTAAAAGTTATGGCAATGGCATAGTCTCTGTCGTCGCTTCAGGTGCTGCGGCTCCGTATACTTATTTATGGAGCGCAGGGTCCGTTACAAATAGTGCTGTTACCGGACTATCCCCTGGTGCATATACTGTAACCGTAAATGATGCGGGTGGCTGTGTGAGAACAGGCAGTATAAGTATTACAGAGCCTTTAATTTTATCACTTTCAAAAACATCCGTAAATGTCAGTTGTTTTAATGGCAATAACGGAACAGCGTCAATAACTGCTGCCGGAGGTACTGCCGCTTACACCTATAGTTGGTCATCAACTCAAACAACAAACACCATTACCGGGTTAACAGCTGGAAAATATTTTATCACATTGACGGATCAGAAGAGTTGTACGAAGATCGATTCCGTGCAGATCGCACAACCTGCAGCACTCGTGACTACAACCGCTTCAATTGACGTAAGCTGTAACGGACAGGGTAATGGCCGGGTTAGTGTGAGTTTGATCGGGGGAACCGCGCCATATACGTATACATGGAATCCGGGGACAATTTTAAACGACACGATTTATAACATAGGCCCCGGAACGTATTCCGTTACTGTAAATGATTCCAAAGGATGTTCTGTTGTTGATAATGTAAGTGTTTCCCAGCCGTCAGCAATAACTGTTACTATGAACAGTACAAGTGCAGGCTGCGGCTCAAATACGGGCACTGCGGATGCGATAATCAGTGGAGGGGTCACCCCATATACTTATACATGGAGCACCGGCAGTACAAGCGCATCCGTGATCAATCTGCTTAAAGGAACTTATACAGTAACGGTGTCGGATAAAATGGGGTGCCTTAAAATTTCTACTGTTGTAATCACAGAGCCGACCGGTATCACAATCTCGTTTTCCAGTATCAACATAAGTTGTAACGGGGCCAACGACGGGCAGGTTACAGCAACGGCATCAGGCGGAACCGGAACGTATTCATACTCCTGGACACCGCTTGGCACCACTTCTGCAACATACTCTGCTTTATCGGCCGGTACTTATACAGTTGTAGTTGCTGATGCTGTAAATTCAAATTGTTCTGCACAGAGTACGGTAACTATAACAGAGCCGGTTGTTTTAAGCAGCGCGATAGCTCAAACCGGTACTTCCTGTTTTGGGATTGCGGATGGGAATTCCACTGTAACTGTTTCAGGAGGATCTCCGGCATATACATACAGCTGGAGTAATGGCGCAAGCAATGTAACAGCAGGACTGACCTTCTCGATCACTGGTCTCACAACTCAAACCTATTCGGTAAGCATCACAGATGGCAATGGGTGTACAACATCGCAGAGTGTTTCTATAACACAGCCGGCAACAATTAATTCAAGTGCTTTTGTTAAACAGGCTTCCTGCGGAAAATCGGATGGAAAGATATGGGTGACCGCCACTGGTGGAACCGGTTTGTATACATATTCCTGGTCTCCTTTATTCGGCATAACCGATACGCTGAAAGGCTTGTCTGCCGGAACATTCTATGTAGTTGTTACGGATGCGAATGGTTGTTCGCAAAAGGATACCGCAGAGATCCTGCTGAGTACAGTGATAAAAACAAAACTAAGCCAGGTGCCGGCCACCTGTTATGGCCGCAACAACGGACAAGTAATAGATACTGTGTCGGGAGGATCGGGCGCATATTTATATAACTGGAGCCCAGGGGGAAGCACAAATCCGAATCCAATCAACCTGACTCCCGGAATGTATACAGTTACAGTCAGTGATGCCGCGCTTGTCACTTGTTTCAAAATTGATTCCATTCTTGTTACAGAGCCTCCTGCGATCAGTATAAATCCTGCAATTACAAAAACGGCTTGTACCGGTAATAATAATTATGTCGCGACAGCTAATGTCAGTGGCGGAACACCAGGATATTTATACACCTGGAGTTTTGGAGGAACCAATCCTGTTGAAAGTAATTTGTCGCCCGGCACTTATGTGTTACAGGTGCAGGATTCGAATGGCTGCGATACCGCGGCTATATTCAGTATAACCGGATCTTCCACTCCGTTTATTCTTCCGCCCTCTGTGGTAAATCCAAAATGTAATTTTCCGAATGGCTCGATCGCGATATCCATATTCGGTGGCGCGACTCCTTATTCTTATTCATGGGGGCCTTCTGTAAGTGTCAGTGATAGTGCAAAAAATGTTTCCGCAGGTATTTATTCACTTACAGTTACTGATGCGTATAATTGCACCAATACCCGTACTATAACAGTTGTTTCTTCCTCGCTTCCTCCGAATTTAATTATGTCAGGCAGCTCTGCCGGTTGTTATGGCGCGAGTACAGGGAGCGCAAGTGCTGTTGCTAAGGCAGGATCACCTCCTTACACTTATTCGTGGTCTCCTTCAGGAACCACAACGGCAACAATAACAGGCCAGTCAGCGGGAACATATATTGTTACTGTTACAGATTCTAAATCATGTACGGTCACGGGAAGTGCTTCCATCTCGGAACCTTCGGCGATAACTCTTGCGGGCTCTTCTGTTGATGCCAGCTGTGATAATAGCAATGGATCGGCAAGTGTAAGTCCGGCCGGCGGAACTCCCGGTTATACGTATAGCTGGAGTAACGGGTCTTCGGCGCAAACGATCAGTAATGTATTGGGTGGAAACTATATGGTAACTGTAACTGATAATAATGGTTGTACAAAAACGATGGCCGTGGTTGTAAATACGACCAATAGTTTAACTGTAAGTGTTGTTGCAGCTGATATATTATGCTACAGCCAGTCAACAGGATCGGCGAGTGCAAGCATTACAGGCGGCACCCCTAATTTTACATATAGCTGGAGTAATGGTGCAACAAGTGCGACTGCCGCTAATCTGGCAGCCGGCAATTACTCCGTAACTGTGACCGACCAGAACGGATGTTCTTCAACTCAAACTGCAACGGTCACTGAGCCGGTGAGTCCGGTTACATTATCAGTTACATCTGTAAATGCCATTTGCGGGAAAAGTGATGGTTCGGTTACGGTAATTGCAAACGGGGGTACGCCCGGCTATTCATATAGCTGGAACTCCGGACCTACAAGCGCCGGTCTTACAGGTATATCAGCCGGTAATTATACCGTGACAGTTACAGACATTAATGGTTGCGGTCAGACGGCTGCAGCTGTTGTGACAAATGCGAATGGCCCTTCCATTAGTATAAATGTGCCGGCTAATGTATTGTGTTTCGGTAAAGCAACCGGTGAAGCTGTTGTGAATGTTACAGGCGGCACTCCGGCGTATACTTATAATTGGAATAACGGTGCCACCGGTGCTACTGCTGCCGGCTTAACAGCCGGTGCATATACAATAACGGTAACGGATCAAAACGGTTGTAGCACGACACAGGCCGCAAGTATCACCCAACCGGCCGATTCGGTTGCAGGAATAATTACGGTTACAAACGCTATGTGCGGAACAGGCGATGGTATCGTTACGATTGCTGTGTCCGGCGGCATTCCCGTTTATACATATAGCTGGAGCCAGGGTTCAACAGCGGCTACTATTTCGGGATTGACAGGAGGGATCTACAGTGTTACCGTAACGGATAATAACGGATGCAGTATAAATACTTCGGCAACAGTTATAACAATGCCGGGTATTTTGCTGAACATAATGGCGGACAGTACAACATGTGCGGAGACAACGGATGGAAAAATAAAGATAGTGCCCATTAGTGGAACTCCCGTATATACTTATAGCTGGAGTAATGGATCAACACTGGATTCTATTGTTAACCTTGCCGATGGAACATATTCTGTAACCATTACAGATGCCATCGGCTGTCAGATGTCTACAAGCGTGGCCATTACTTTTGCGAATTCAACGCCGGTGGCTGATTTCAGTTTTACTCCTTCGGGCATTGTGCGTCCCGAGAAGCAAATATTTTTTACCGACCTTTCTACTTCAGGGTCTTCGCTGTTATGGAATTTTGGCGAGTCGGACCCTTATAATAATACTTCAACGCTTCCCGATCCTTCACATTCATATTATTATATGGGAGTTTATTGT
This sequence comes from Bacteroidota bacterium, assembly GCA_016183775.1. Lineage (NCBI taxonomy): Bacteria > Pseudomonadati > Bacteroidota > Bacteroidota bacterium. The sequence continues at coordinate 7,622 of JACPDY010000163.1, read as the reverse complement.
ATAAGTCTTGTTGCAACAAATACAGCGGGTTGTTACAGCAGCGTACAAAAATGTATTGAGGTATACGCCGACTCAATGTTTGTACCGAATGTGTTTACGCCGAACAACGACGGGTCAAATGATCTTTACTCAGTTAAAACTTATGGCATGAGAAATTTTGATTTCCAGATATTCGACCGCTGGGGACTTATAGTATTTCAGGGAGGCAGCACTTCTAAGATAGATTGGGATGGAAGAACACCTTCGGGGATGGAAGCTCCGGATGGAACTTATTATTATTTATATACCGGAGAGTCGCTTAAGGGCAAAAAATACCAGGGATCTGGATTTTTGGAGTTGATTCGTGGAAAGAAATAGAGTATTGAAGTAAACTAAACATCTTTCAGTGTAGCTCTTTTCTTCTTCTTTATTTTAAGTACTGTGCCGATCGCAATATAAGCCAAACTGCTTTGTTCCGGTTTGTAGTTGACCTGGATGGCTGATTCAGGTAAATAGAAGGAAGTGGTCTTGTTCACTAAAAAATCCATGAGGTAGGACTTTACACGGATATAACCGCCATGGTGAAAACGGATCTCCGCGAAAACGGAAGGATTGAACAGGTTTACCTCCGGAGAAAGCCATTCCGACATTTTTGATTTATTCCCTCCATAATATACTTTTCGTTTGTAATGGAACATGAGTTCTCCTTCAGCGCCGACAGCCAAATAGTTGCCGCGCTCCATATTGCCGATCTTTAAAGCGAGCGGTATGCCCAAACTATAGGAACGCTGCCTGATCTCGGCATCGGTTGCATTCGGCACATGCATCCTGTTGATAAAGCCTACATTGATCAGGGCAAAGCCCGTATAAAAACCAAAGTGTTTATTGAAGTTATAGTGATTCTGATGCTGCAAATGAAAAAACAAGGAAAACCGTATTCTGTTGTCAAGTGCAGTGCCATTATTAACGACCTTTCCCGATGAAAAGATCAGTTCGGATCCCGACATACTGTACCATTCTTTTGACGGTGCGTTGTTCAGCAACTTTTTTTCCTGGGCCTGTATATGCAGGTTCAGAAAACCAAGAATAATTATGATTGGAATTTTGTTCATAGAATTTAGGATTTAAATAAAATTCATGGGTTCAAATTTTTGCCCCAGTATTTTTTCGGGTGAAATTCCTAACACTTTATCAAGCAGGCTTGCATATATGCGTCTGAAATCAACAGTGTGGATCAGGTCGCCGTTATCCAGGTTTTGCAGATCGGGCAGCGCATTGATAATGCCGGAAGCGGCTAGTTTTCCTCCTGCTATGTAAACATTATTTGCTGTACCATGATCAGTTCCTTTACTTCCATTCTGCGCCACTCGTCTCCCGAATTCGGAAAAAGTAAGTATTACAGTATCATTAAAACGGTTGGCGGCTTTAAGGTCGGCACAAAAAGCGCTGAGTGTTTCCGAGTATTTTTTTAAGTTGGAGCTATGTATCCCTTTTTGCAAAGCATGTGTGTCAAAGCCCGGTAATGATACATAATAAACCAAGGTTTCACTGCCTGAACAGATCAGCTCCGCGATGGTTTTCATCCGCTTACCAAACTGGTGATCAGGATATATTTGTGCTGTGCGGTAAATTTTCGAATGCTCATAAATGTAGTCTGCCGATTGTGTTGTTTCCGCCAATGTTTTATGAAGATATTCAACAGCCGGATGATCCGTTTCTTCATGGTAACCTGCCGCTGTACCCCGGATCATATTGTTCTTTGAAGAAATATGTAAAATACCCGGGTTGCGAAAGGCGATACCCTTCATGCGTTCTCCTTTGAGTGCCAGGCTTAGTGTGTCGTCCAGTTCAATAGCCATGTGGGGTTTAGCACAGGTACCGTTGCAGGTGGAGTCGAGGTAGCGTCCGATCCAGCCGGTATTGAGTATGGTTTGTTCATCACTTGCCGATTGCCAGATATCGGTGCTGCGGAAATGAGAACGGTTGGGATTAGGGTATCCAACATTGTTGATAACCGCGAGTTGTCCATCATTGAACAACTGAGCCAGTGCTTTTAAATTTAAATTCAATCCAACTTCATCCGTAAGTTTGATAAGATCTTCCTGTTTGATACCCAGATCCGGGCGGGCTTTATAATACAGGTCGTTGCGGAACGGAACTATGCAGTTTAACCCGTCATTCCCGCCCGACAACTGAATGACGACAAGAATTTTTCCACCACTTGCAGGGTGTGGAGAACTGCCGAATGCTTTTAAAAAATCAGGAACAAGCATGGAGGCTGATGCCATCGCGGAATATTTCAGAAAATCTCTCCTGCTGTGTGCCATAGATCAGATAAGTTGAAATTCGGGTAACGACATAATGTTGCCGGCCAGGCTAATGACCAGGTGTTCTCTTGATTTATTGTTTACATTGTTTTTGATAAGCTCCCTGTTTATTCGTTCTTTCCCTGACTGAATGAAATGTTCAATAAGTGCTTCACCCAGCTTTTCGTCGGGTATATTCTTAAATGTATTTACCAGGGCACTCCAATCCGATTTAATTTTGCCGCCATCCTCTTCAACGATCACTTCTTCCGGCTTTTCTTCAAAGGCAGGTTTTACTTTTAAGTTGATCCCGGTTCCTTTTACAATATGGGTCGGAAGGTTAAGCCGCAGTAATAATGAAGTGCTATCGATCCAGTTATTCCCCCCTTTCCAACCTGCAACGTTCGGAGGAAAGAATAATACCTGCCCAAGCGCTTTTTGCAGATCAATAAGAGTTTTTTGTTTTTTAAATTCAAGGCCAACGGTTTTCTTATACCTCACAATAAGTTCAACAGGTGAACAAATTTTAGCGCCTATATTTTCTTTTTCGTAAAACCAATCCGAAGTAAATAGTTGTTTCATCAAAACGCTGATGTCATATCCGGAATTGAAAAATGTTTCAGACAGTATTTCAACCCTGTCTTTATTCACTTTCGGATTTACAAATTCGCGGTAAATCTTGGTACACAGGTAACGGGCGGTCTGTTTGTTTTCCAGTAATTGATCAATGATATCATTCCCGTTAAAATTTCCTTTCTTACCCATAAACTCCTTTTCCCCATAGTCATGTGTTTTCTCATTGAACTCGTATTCCCACAATTTGTTGTGTGACCAGCCTGTAAAGGCACGTGCCGCTTCTTTAACGTCTTTTTCGGTATAGTGACCCTCGCCAAGTGTGAAAAGCTCCATTACTTCGCGTGCAAAATTTTCATTTGGATGATCTTTCTTATTCTGCTGGTTGTTGAGGTACATGATCATGGCCGGGTCTTTGGCGATGGCATGCAGCATTTCACCGAATTTTCCGAGCGCATGTTTGCGCAGCAAATTATTCTGAACCTGCAGGGGATATCCCCAGGGCACAGATGTAGCGAAATGATTATGCCAGAAAAAGGTCATTTTTTCGCGCAGCACCGCTTTTGTATGGGTCATTTTAAATATCCATTCCGCGTTAAGGTCTTCCATTTCGCCAAACGACTTAATAAACATTGCTACAAGCTGCAATCCACCTGGACCTTTGGTCTCACGGTTCTCATTGATGGGGTAGGGCAGGTAGCTGATCTCTTTATATTCTGCTGAAGAAGCAAACAATTCATCGACAAGGACAGGAAGTGGTTTAGTCATTAAAGTGTGGATAGTTTCCAGCGTTTCGCCAAAAGCTGCGCGCAAAAATAAATGCTGTATTTTTTGCTGGTGAGATACCATTTTGTGCTGGTTGACAAAAATTATACCATGATATTAAGGTATGATCAGGGTAGAAATTTTCGGATGCTTTCGTCCCCGAACATAAAAATTCAGACCATGGAACTGCAAAAACTACAGATGTTTTCAGGTTGTTATGAAAAAAAAGTAGTCTGAAACCTTTATTATTACAATAAAAAGCAAAAAAACGACCTTTTTTTGCAAATTCCCCTTGTCTTTATTAGCTTAGATGTGTTCTGAAATTCGGAGAATATTTATTTAGGTAATAATAAATACCAAATATAGAAGAAATACCGTTCTTGTTTCATGCGTTTTCATTTAAACGAATCATACTAAAATGGCATCCTTTACTTATAAATCAGTATACAATTTTGTGAGGGTACTCAGGAACATATCTGTTATTCTTTCCCTTTTTCTGGTTCTCTTCAATGTATCGTGTACACATGATGCAATGGAAAACACACTTCATTCGAATGGAAATAATATTTCAACACCATTGCCGGATGATAAGAAAGAACTCACGGGTTTTGCGGCAGGGCAGCAAGGGCAGGAGCATACTTATCTGCCTGCTGAAAAATCAGCGGGATCCTTTTTAAAGCGGGTGTCGGATAAGTACAAAGGAGAAATGGGCTTTAATGCTGCTGAAAACACTACAATTGTTCACTATACTATTGATCAGTCAACGATCGATTCGCTGAATTCCATCAGGTCGGTTTATGACGCGTTGAATTATGATGAGATGGCCGTTAGTTTTTTCACAACCCTGAGCGAGAATTTACATGGAAAAACATTTTTTGCGGATAACGCCGATAGTGTCGCCTCGTCCATCATGAATATACTTACATCCAGGGTGAATGACGGAACAGATATTGTTTTTGTTATCGATAAAACCTACAGCATGTGGGATGATATTGAAAAAGTAAAAAAGAGCCTCAATACTATTATGGATTATCTTTCTACATTTTCGAATGTTAAACTGGGTGTAGCCACTTATGGAGATAAGAACTATCATTATAATTTTTGGTATGATCGGGTAGAGCTGTCAAATGATATTAACAGGGTAAGAGGTTACGTAAATAATATTACTGTTATGGAGAATCCTGATACGCCCGAGTCTGTTAATGATGCAATACTTAAAACTGTCCAGGAAATTAACTGGACGCCGGGTAATAAGCGTATGATGATCGTTATTGGTGACGCCCCTTCTCAGGAGCCTCCGCTTTCTGACTATTCAACTGATTTTGTTGTAAAAAAGTGCAAAGAGATGAATGTAAAGTTCAACCTTTATCCGATCATTATCGCGGTGGATGGTCATGCCAAAACTCCGGCGGAGAGTGCAGGGCCTGATCTGTTGACACACATATACCCTAATCCCGTTGTTAATAATTTAAGGGTAGAGATGAATCAGCAGGGGGATTATCTTATTGAAGTTATAGATGAAGGGGGGAAAGTGGTGATGAACAAAGAAGAGCGTTCCATCAAAGCATCTAACCTTGACTTTGGACAGGTTCCAAACGGGAAGTATTTTGTACGGGTGCTTTCAGAAAAGAATAACACAAGTACTGCATCGATCGTTATTGTTCAGCGTTAATTCCCACCGTGCTGCCAGCATAATCCGTTCGGGCTAAATGTCCTTTTCTTGCACCTTACATTTTTATCAGTGGCAGAGCAGCGAACAGATGCGTTCTTGTCCTGATCTTTAATTACAGGAGCGGTTTCTTTAACAGGGGTATTGGTGTTTTTAGCAGAGATGCTGCTTTCGGTTTTTTGTCCCGAACTTTTCTTATGAGAGGAGGACTCGGAATTTTTTCTCAGTTCCTTCTTCAACGCGGCGATTTCATCATTCAGGTGTTCTACCTGCTCCTCCAGCTCGGCACAGCCTGGTCCGGACTCTTGCATGATTTTGGTACTATCGGTAGCATCTCCCGCCGTATTTTCCGTTTGCGGCGCGCAGCCGATCATTGTTGATGCAAGTAATGCTATTACGCAAATTTTTATCATAGGAATATAGATTTGGTGAGAGGTTAAAATTGTTATTTAAGCATTTTTATCTTGTCTAGTAATTCCTGGGTCGACTTGTAGTCCTCATTGTTTTTTTTCGCCAGACCGATCGCGTGTTCGGCGGCTTTAACGGCCTCCTCCTTTTTGCCCGATTTATACAACAGGCAGGCGTACGTATCATTAAAAGCATAGTTGTCGTTCAGTTCTATAGAGTGTTTGGATAATGCAGCTGCCTTTTCAAGCACTGCCTTATCGTCAACATTTTCGTATATAGTCCATGCTACGCTATTGATCAGGTTAGCGTCATTGCCTGCATATTTATCTATATGAGCAAACGCGGCCGGGGAATAAGCTGCCCAGTTCTTTTTATACTTGTATAGAGACATGTCGCTGTAAGAAGTTATTTTTTCACCATTTATATTTTTCAGGCTGTTCACTTTTACTTTTAGTGTCTCATACCCCTTGTCATCGTTCCCGCGGATCTTGCTTATAAGCGAACTTTTGTACACTTCACTTATTTTTATTTCCACAGAATCTTTCGTATAAAGTTTCACGAATTCCGAACTGTTAGCGACTAAATAGTTGAATTCTTTTGAACCGTCATCATTTACAAAATCACGGATAATGGTCCAGTTAGGCCGTGATGAAAGATCTTTCTCAGCCTGTGTTCCAAGATACTTTGCGGAAACCGCATCAGCGTTCATGCAGCCGTTTTTAAGCATATACAGGTAGGAGGGAACCGCTGATGCTTCCATTTTTCCCGAATCAAACTTCTTTGTAAAAGCGGCGAGCTGCTTATCCGGGTTAAGCGCGTCTTTGCCATCCTGCACAAATTTTTGAGAGGCAGGGCCATTATAGTTAACACCGCAGGTGCGATGCATCAATTCCCCATCAGCATTTATATACATTAACGTTGGATAATTTCTTACACCATATTTTTTTGCCAGCTCAATACCCTCTCCTTTTTCCATATCTATTTTGGCGCAAATGAATGTCCGGTTGTAATAATCCGCTACGGTGTCATTTGTAAATACATTTTTCGCCATCCATTTGCATGGGCCGCACCAGGTGGTGAACGCGTCAACAAATATCAGTTTATTTTGGGTTTTGGCTTTTGCGAGTAACTCGTTCCATGTGCTGTTGTGATTGAATTGTATGCCTTTATCCTGCGCGAACGATGTGGTTGATAGCAGGGCTGCTAATAGCGCGGAAATTGATTTTTTAAAATGCATGATGTGGTCGTTGATTAGATTGTATCAAAAATCACATATTTTATTTTAAATCGCAAGAAAAAACCCCTTACCGGCAATTTGGCCTTCAAGGGGTTTGTATTCTGTTTGTTTCTAAGCGAAACGATTATTTCCCGGGAAGAGGAGATATCGGCTCAGTTCCATGATGCCGCTGATGTTTGGCCCTCTTTTTATTACGGGCATGTTTTTTTTGTTTTAATTTAACATCAATCCATTTATCATATTGCTCAGCAGTCAATACCGATCTCAACTGACAATCTTTTTCACTTTTTAATTTAAGACGATCGTGGGCCATGCCTTTTTTATCGCCTTTGTGTTTTTCCCTGATCCCGGCCATTTTCTGGGCGGAGTTGTAATTAATATCGTAAACTTTTGCTTTTGAACTTTCATTCAGCCCGATCGCAAGCGCCATCTTTTCGGTTTGTTTTGCGGCATGGGCCTTTGGATCCATTGACTTACCTGGTGTTTGTGCCTGTTGGGCGTTAGCAGCAATAATACCACCTATTACGATACCGGTCAACACTATTTTTTTCACTTGAACATATTTTTAGTTAGACATTAATTTTTATTCTTTTTTGAGTTGAAAAAGCATCCGGAATTTAAAAATTTCACTTGCGAGCTCTATGGCTCAACTCTTTGTCCTTGATGCTGATGTCAGTTTCATCTG
>JACPDY010000162.1 GCA_016183775.1 Bacteroidota bacterium | reverse complement strand
GGAGCCCGACAGGAACATAATGATTACTCTCCGGTCTCGTTAAATAAAATGATACCCAATGAAGAAGAAAATGAAAAAAAATCATGGAACTGCGTAAACATGATAATAAAAAACTCTTCGATCAAAAAAGAAAACATAAAAGTTGAAAATGAGATAACTGTCGGAAATATAAACTACTACCTCGCACATTGCCCCAACGGAATATTTAATGTTAAAACGTATGCCAAAATTACTATTCAAAATGTATACGCGGGTATTGACTGGACCATATATACATCCGAAAACGGCGGGATCAAACACGATTTCATTGTTCATCCCGAAGCAAACCCTGATCAAATACGACTTATTTATGAAGGCGCGGGAAAGTTTCACATGAAGAATAACCGGATTCATTTTGAAAATGAATATGGCGTGTTGAGCGAAGAGAAACTTATCTGTTATCAGGAAAATGAAAAAAATAAAATTAGCTCCGGTTATTCTGTAAAAAAATCGGAGAAACAAATTGAAAATGGATTTTCATATGAAGTTGGGATCCAAACCGGAAAATACAACAAAGACAACATTCTGATTATTGACCCTCAACTTGTTTGGGGCACATTTTACGGAGGGAATACAGATGATGGATTTAACAGTATTGATTGTGATAATGCCGGAAATGTATATGTGGCCAGCTATTCAACATCTACTAATTTCCCTACCCAAACCCTAACTGGAGCATATTATTCAGGTGTATCTTCCGGCGGATGGGATGCGCTTTTGTTAAAATTTTCTAATACAGGGGTTCTTTTATGGGCCACATACTATGGCGGAACTGGCGGTGAAGCATTTTGGTCAATTAATGTATTGAACAATGGTGATTTTTTTGTTTGCGGAATGTCTGACTCTCCAAATTTTCCTACGCAGGCTTGGGGAACCGCTTATTTCAACAATACTAATTCAGGTGGAAGGGATGCCGTGGTTCTCAAATTTTCAAGTGGCGGGGTCCGTGTCTGGGCTACTTATTACGGAGGAACGGGATGGGATGAGGGATTTTGCATAACAACCGACCCAAATGGAAATATATATGTAACTGGTACGTCCGGAGCAGCATTCCCTACTCAAACCTGGGTGGGAGCATTCAATGATAATTTATTTGGAGGATCCAGCGACGTATTTATACTTCGATTTTCAACGACAGGGGTTTTGGATTGGGCCACTTATTATGGTGGTGTCGGTACTGACAGAGGGTCTTCTATCTATTGTGATAATGGAAGCAATATTTACGTTACGGGGGACGCGCAATCGGGATTTCCAACACAAGCAGGTATAGGTCCATTTGCAACAGCTTATTATGACGGAACCATTGGTGGTACACGAGATGCCTTTGTACTTCGCTTTTCCAATGTGGGAGCTTTGGATTGGGCAACGTTCCTTGGCGGACCGCAATCTGAGCAAGGTCAAACTATTATCACAACAAGCACAAACAGTATATATGTAATTGGAAATACGGACGGAGGCTTTCCGGTTATACCAGGCAGTGGCACTTTTACCGGTGCCTACTACGATGCAACCTATGGGGGTTCAACGGATGCCTTTATCGCTCATTTTTCCAATTCGGGTTTAATGGATTGGGCAACTTATTATGGTGGTACAGCATCTGAATATTTTCCATATAATTCATTCGACCATCTTGAGGTTGATGGGTGCGATAATTTATATGTCACTTTCGCTTCAACTTCTACCAATATGAATACTCATAATCCCGGATGTGGTTCTTTTTTTGATGGCACATACAATGGTACCGGTGGATTTCAACCTGATGGTTTTTTAATCAAATTCAGTTACACAGGCACTTTATTGTGGGCAAGTTATATTTCTATAAGCAATTTCAATTACAGAGGAGCTCTTACAACGGATTCAAATAACAATCTTTTTGTTGGCGGCGAATCTTCAACCGGAATGACAGGATTTTTATTTAATCCTGCCGGAGGCGCGTACTATGATAACACCCATAACGGTGGAACTGATGACGCATTCATTTCTAAATTTACTCCGGCCATTCCAACAAAAAATCAGTCACAGCTTAATAGCAGCTCTTGTAGCCCATGTAATGGCAGCGCAACAATTAATTTAACCTGCAGCGAGCCCAATTATAATTATGCATGGAACAATGGCAGTTCAACACAAAATAGTACCAGTGCTACAAATACCATAACCGGACTCTGTCCGGGTTCATATACTGTTACAGCAACAAGCAATTGTAACAAAACACAAACTGCAACTTTTGTTATTACCGGAACAACATGTGGCGGAATAACCGCAACAGCCACTTCGGCGGTAACATGTTCGGGGGCTTTATGTCCAACATTAACAAGTTCGGGGGCAAGCGGAACAATTCCGTACACCTATTTATGGAGTACGGGAGCTTCAACACAAAACATAAACCCCTGTCCTCTTTCCAATACTGTATATACAGTAACCATAACCGATGTAGCCGGATCCACCGCGACCGCAACAGCCTCCGTAACCGTCAACCCCATTATTACTATAACAATTACCCCCACAAATATAACGTGCAGCGGAAGCACAAATGGAAGTGCACAGGTAAATGCCGGTGGCGGCACAGCACCATATACCTATAACTGGAGCAATGGCGGCACTACTTCTAATATCTCAAATCTCACATCTCAAATCTATTCTGTAACAGTTACTGATAACAAAGGCTGCACTACCGTTTCCTCTGTCGCAATAATTTCTCCTCCCCCCCTGTCGGGATTATTTACAAAAGGTACGGCGAACTGCACAGGATGCGGCTGCAAAGAATGGATAATGGTAACTTCTTCGGGTGGCACAGAACCATATTCCTATACATGGCCTGCTTTGGGCGGATATGTGAACAGATACAAAAATCAACTTTGCCCGGGTGCATATACGATAAATATTATTGACAAAAATGGATGCAGCATAAACGTTAACCTTACTACTCCCTAAAGTATGACGACCTATTCAGTCCTGAAACAAATTAGCAAAATTCTTCATCACTCAGCTCTTAGTGTAGCTGTAACATTATTGTTTGTGACATTTACATATGGAAGTACGAACCGTGATCCCGTGTTGAATGCAGAAGTACAGCAATGGAAAACAGCGCAACTATTTTTAGGCTTTCAGGAAAACAAAGGGCAAATGACCGACATGGAAGGAAACCCCGTTCCATATGTATTATATAAGGTTTCTTCTCCCGGACTTGATATTTTTGTTACTACACAGGGACTAACCTATTCCTTCCTGAAGATCGAAGAAAGTGAAGAGGATAAATTTGATAATAATGACATACATAAAGATGGCTTAAGAACCGAGTGGCGGCGTGTAGATATGTTCTTTAAGAATGCATCGATATTAAAAGAAAATATTATTACTGAAGGGAATATCACAAATGGAAAAACTGACCATTACAAAGGACATTGCCCTGATGGGATTTTTGGCATAAAAACTTTTACAAAAATTACCATTAAGCAGGTTTATCCTGGTATTGACTGGACCTTGTATACATCTAAGGATGGCGGACTAAAACACGACCTTATAATTCATCCAGGCGCTAATGCTAAACTTATAAAACTTATTTATGAGGGCAGCGGCAAACTTAACGTCAAAGAAGATCAAATAAAGATTTCCACAAAAATTGGCGATGTAAGTGAAGGAAAACTTGTATGTTATCAAAATAATGAATGCAATAAAGTAGAGTCCTCATATACCATCAAACAGACCAGCAAGCGGATAGAAAATGGTTTTTCATATGAGGTCGGCATAAAACTGGCCTCCTACGATATGGATGAAACGCTTGTCATCGATCCGCAATTGACCTGGTGTACGATGATCGGCGGAAATAACTGGGAAGGCATTAACTCTGTTGATGTAGATGGTGCCGGCAACGTATATGCCTCCTGCTATGTTTACTCAACAGATATACCAATGCTTGGCGCGTACCAGGGGGTTAATAACGGTAAATATGATGCAAGTATCCTCAAGTTCTCCAATACAGGTACACTCCTCCAATCGACTTACTTCGGAGGAACAGAGAATGATATTTGCGTGAGCATTGCTATTGATAATACCGGGAATATATTTCTAACCGGAATTACTGCTTCTGCAAATTTGCCTGTATTAAATGCAGGGACTTATTTTGACAATACGTTGGGGGGAACGAACGACTGCTTTGTTTTGAAATTCAATGCAGCATTCATTCTTCAATGGTCAACCTATTTTGGCGGAGATAATGGCATAGATGATGGAAGGTCGATCGATACGGACGCAGCTGGTAACCTGTTTCTGGGCGGTGCTACCTGGTCATCAGTTAACTTCCCCAGTCTAAATGCAGGAACATATTTCGACAATACCCTCAACGGAACTACTGATGGATTTATCTCTAAGTTTACCAATGCAGGGGCCTTGCTTTGGTCTACTTATTACGGCGGATCTTTAGTGGATGTTGTAAACGCAATAACAATCGATATCAATAATAATTTATTTATTGCCGGTGAAACAACTTCTACAAATTATCCGGTTCTTAATCCGGGTGGAGGAGCGCATTTCCAGGGAGGATACAACGGATGGAGTAGTCCCGCATGCACTTTTTATGCTTCAAATTTTTGGGGAGATGGCGTTATAGCAAAATTCAGTAATACGGGAACTCAGATTTGGTCAACCTATTATGGAGGGAGCTCAATGGACAGGGCTTTAAACATTACCTCTGATCTGTTCGGCAACATTTTCGTTTCGGGTATCACAACCTCTGCAAACCTTCCTCTTTTAAACGCTGGTGCTTATTTCGATAATATTCTCGGATGTATGGACGGATTTATCCTGAAATTTAACGGCGCTACTTGCGCACGTACATGGGCCACATTCTTTGGCGGGAGTGATTTAGAATTTCAAACAAATGATTATGACCGTTTAGCAACGGATAACTGTGGAAACCTATATGCAACCTTCAATTCCGGATCCATGAATACTCCTACACTTTCAAATTCATGCGATTATAAAGATAATTCATGCGGAGGATGTGGAACAGGTATAGTATTCGGAGACGTGGTAATAACAAAATTTTCTCCGACTACATCATTATTATGGTCGACATTTTTCGGAGATGTGAGTACACAGGATTTTCGTGGAGCATTAACAGTTGACAACAACAATGACTTATTTGTAGGTGGTGAATTTCCATTATATACTACAGGTACAGCGGGTCTCCCCCTGGTGAATCCCGGCGGCGGAGCTTATTTTGATAATACTTTTCATGCATCAGATGATGCTTTCATTGCAAAATTCATCCGGGTTCTTCCAACTGTCACCAAATCACAGACTAACAATACCACTTGCGCACCATGCAACGGCAGCGCAACTGTTAACTTAACCTGCAGTGAACCAAATTATAATTATACATGGAGTAACGGCAACACTACTTTAAACAGTACAAGTACAACAAATACTGCCAACGGTCTTTGTCCGGGCACTTACACTGTAACGGTTACCAGTAACTGTAACCAAACACAAACTACAACTTTTGCTATTACCGGTACAACTTGTGGCGGCATAACTGCAACGGCTACTTCGGCGGTAACATGTCCTGGTACTGCATGTCCACCATTAACAAGTTCCGGGGTAAGTGGCACAACTCCATATACCTATTTATGGAGTACAGGTGCTTCTACACAAAACATCAATCCCTGTCCTCTTTCCAATACTACATATACAGTAACCATAACTGATGCTGTCGGATCCACCGCGACCGCAACAGCCTCCGTAAGCATCAATCCCCTTATTACTATAACAATTACTCCCACAAACACAACCTGTAACGAAACCACAAATGGAAGTGCACAAACAAGTACCGCTGGCGGCACGGCACCATATACCTACAGCTGGAGTAATGGCGGCACCACTTCACAGATTTCAAACCTCATCTCTCAGACTTATACTGTAACTGTAACCGATAGCAAAGGCTGCACTACGGTTTCCACTGCCGCAATCACTTCTCCTCCTCCCCTGTCGGGATTATTTACAAAAGGTACGGCCAACTGCACAGGATGCGGTTGTAAAGAATGGGTAATGGTGTCTTCTTCCGGAGGCACAAGTCCTTACAGCTACTTCTGGCCTGATGGGTATCTGAACAGGTATAAAAACCAACTTTGCCCGGGATCATACCTGATAAATATTAAAGATAAGAACGGGTGTAGTCTGAATATTAACCTCACTACGCCATGAATGTGCCGGACCTAAGGGATGACATCGCTTGAAGCGATGTCATCCCTAGGAAATTACATTTTTTTACTCTTTTCTTTTACGATTTCGGCAAAAGTACGATGGGCTATTTTACTATTGAGCCAGGAAGTAATATCAAAATCAGGCGGATCACTGGTAACAAAAGGATTCTTCTTCCTGATCATAAGCAGATCTCTTTTCGCGTCTGAAAAAAGAGTGACAATATCCTTTTTATCACCTGATGACAGATTCATATTTATTAACGCATGAAACAGATCCAAAAGCCTGACTTCATATTCGTTGAACTGTTGCTTAAGACTGGCCGCACGATACAACGACCGGATAATGCTTGACACAAGGTCAAAATTCCGCAACTCATAATGAACAATGAGATTGAGAATGGTCAACGACCTGTGGTGACTATCATACAGCCTTATTGCAGGATTATTAAATTCCACGTTATTCCAATAAAGAGCAGCCCTGAAATCACCCAACCCAAAATAAACCAGTGAAAAATTAAAATAAAAAAACAGCTTATAAAGCTCATTTATCCTCTTGTCATACTTTTTGATAGAATCATTGATCACTTGGATCGCACCCAATGCTTTGTCAAACGCTCCGTTATCAATATACAATTTGAGTTCGAAAATATATGTGGATTGAAAAACAAGGGTATGAATGTAGGAATGTGATTCATTTAAGGTGGCAGCGAATGATCGCATAACATCGATTCCAATTCGCAGTTCATTGTATTTTCCCAATCGCCGGCAATTCAACATATGATTATTAAGTGATCCTATATATCTGATTGGCGAAAAACGGATCTGATCCGGATTACTCTCCATAAGCTGAATGATCCTTTTTGTAAAACGATAACTGTTCAAATGTTCTTCGTTTCTGCTGTAATAAAAATCATAGGCCTTATACCTGTAAAATGCTTCATTAAAATTCTCACCCTCACTTTTACCTGAAACAAAGCCAGTCCGGTTTAATTTTTCAAATAACGCTTTTGTCTCCTGACGTCTGAATGCATCCGACTTGTAAGGAATAGAAAGGAATTGAAAACTTATATTTTTATACGCCCTAACCCTCGCCATTTTTTCAATGATCAGGTCTTCTTCCCTGATTATTTTTTCAGTCTTCTCAACAAGTGAACCGTTTTGCATTTGAACATTATGAATGGTTAGCTTTTCCCAATCCAACAATTGCAGCAAAAGTTCATTGAAGTCATATTTTTTCGCGATCCGTTTTGCTTTAGAAATAACTTCGAAACACTGATCATGCAGATTTCTGTTATATAAGATTTTTATATAATGCAGCCGTTCTTTTACATCTTCCGCCACATCCTCATGGAACAAATGAAGACTTTTGAGTATCATGTTATATAAATACAACTTAGCCGCAGAAAACTGTTTTGCTAAAGGCGTATTCACTAATTTATTATATACTACGGATTCATCGTACTGCTTTATTTTTTTATTCCTTTTCGAAACTTGTTTTTCAATGGCATCAAAAAGAAGGACAGATTGTCTGGCTTCTCTTAAACCACTTTTGGCCGCGAATAATTTAAAATACCGCTTCTCCGACTTACTTAATGACCTGATCAGCAAAAACAGACTTTCATTTTTATTCATTAGAAACAATATTATTTTATACTTATATAATTGTTTATCAATATATTACATATTAATTTGTAAAATAGAAACATAACAAATGTATAAAAAATTCATTGAATTATGGCATGTAATTATTACATTAGGTAACCTAAAACTGCCATAAAATGCGTAAAAAAATACCGAGGGCAATTATTTATCTTTTGCACTCCTGTTTTCAATCTATAATGTATAATGGGGCCTTTATATTTCCGCTCTCCTTCACCTGTCTTTTAGCACAAACACCTACTCCATCAATTCACGGAAGTTCGGAGGCATTACACCCGGAACTCAACTCATCGGATACTATGCGTGGAAACCCTTCGACCCTGCCTGTCCTGAGCAAAGCCGAAGGACTCAGGGGATCCGGTATGAGTTTCACACCCAACAAAGGTCAGTTTGTGGATATGAATAAACAACAACGTCCCGACATTTTATACAAAGGCGAAGGTGGCGGAGCGGATATTTATTTAAGAAAAAGCGGGATAAGTTATGTATTGAGCGATGCCAATGAAAAATGGCACGAAATACATGAGGCGATGGAAGAAAAAGAGAAAACAGATGAGATGATGACCTATGAAGATAAAAAGGAATTCATTGAAGCTATGATGAGTAAAAAGCTTATGAAAATTCATCGTATTGATGTGGACTTTGTTGGCAGAAATGAAACTTATGAAACAATAACTTCCGATCAGATTGACGGGCATACAAACTATTATTTAGGTCATTGCCCGCAGGGAATTACAAAGGTAAACTCCTATAACCGTATAACTGCAAAAAACATTTATCCAAACATTGATATTGTTTATTATGGTGGAAAAGAAAAAGGATTAAAATATGATATTGTTGTAAATCCGGGCGGAGATCCGAATCAAATAAAATTAAAATACACAGGAGCCGAAGACTTAAAAATTAACAATGCAAATAGTTCGGCAGGACCTACAACATTAACAATAAAAACAAGTGCTGGAGAACTTAGCGAATATATACCAAAAGTTTACCAAAATATTAATGGAAAAATCATTGATGTTAAAGCTGAGTATAAATTAGATATGAGAGCTGCCTGCCGGCAGGCAAGGTGTGAGATATTAGACGTGAGGAAAAAAAACAACGCTATAAAAAATTCTCATATCTCATGTCTCAAATCTCACATTTACGAAGTAACCTTTGAACTCGGAACCTGGAACCCGGAACACCCTTTGATCATTGATCCCTGGGCAACCTATTATTCAGGCGGGGGCGCCACTTTTACTATCGGTACCGGATCAGGGGTTGCTGCTGATGGGGCAGGAAGTGTGATTGTGACCGGCAATACAGGCACCGGAGATTTTCCGGTGAGCGCAGGGGCTTTTCAAATGGCTCCGGCTAGTCAGCAGGAAGCTTTTATAGTAAAATTTAATGTGTCAGGCACACGAATTTTTGGAACTTATCTTGGCGGAAATCAAACTGATCAAGGCTATGGTATAGATGCTGATGGCAATAATGATATTTTAATTTCCGGCATGACCAGTTCTACAAACTTTCCAACTAAAAATCCCGGAGGAGGAGCCTATTTTCAAAGTGTAATGGCCGGAAACGGGGATGCATTTGTTGCCAAATTTAGCCCAACGGGTTTACTCATCTGGTCTACACTCTATGGCGGATCCGGAAGCGATCAGGGTATTGATGTTATTACTGATGGGGCAAACAATGTTGTTTTAACAGGGCCAACAGCCTCAGCCAATCTTCCAATACAAGCCCCGTATCAGGCCGCATTAAGCGGGACACAGGACGCCTTTGTAGTGAAATTCAATAGTGGTTGCGTACGACAGTGGGCGACATTTTATGGCGGCACATCTACAGAAAACGCCTTTGGGGTAGATTGTGATGCGGGAGGAAATGTGTTTTTTACCGGCATTACGGCCTCAACTGATTTTCCTGCAATTGCGGCATTTCAGAGTGTTAATAACGGCGGCAATGACGCATTCGCAGTAAAATTAAACGGGGCAACCGGTTTTCCTTTGTGGTCAACCTATTATGGTGGCGCTATAGCTGAGTGGGCAGCCGGCATTGCTGTTGATGGCACGGGAAGTTGTATCATTACAGGAGGCACTACATCTGTCAATAACATAGCAAGTCCGGGGGCAAATCAAACCGTCAATGCTGGGGCATCGGATGCGTATATCGCAAAATTCAGTGCTGTGGGTGTTCGTTTATGGGGAACTTACCATGGAGGAATTAATACAGAAGTGACCGGAGGGTGTGCCGTTGACAACAATAATAATATTTATTGGTACGGAGAGGTTGAAGACCAAAAACCTAATCCATCATGGATCAGTGCCTGTGCATATCAAAGTACTTACAATGGTGCCGAAGATCAACTGATATCAAAATTTGATCCGAACGGAAAACTTCTTTGTACCACAGCCATTGGCGGACCGGGTGAAGAAGACTTTGACGGAGGTTCTGTCGCCCCACATTTTGATATCGCTATATGGGATCCATATCTGTATATTTCTGCACATGTCCGGCAAGGAGGGTACCCTGTTTCTCCGGGAGCATTTCAAACTATAAACAGGAGTCCTACAAAAGGCGAAAATGATGTTTTTATCAATCAACTTTGCCTGAATATTTGCCAGCAGCAATTTTTAGGCACAACGGCCACCGCTAATAAAACAATTGTATGTCCGAATGTTCCTATTTCCTTTTCTTCATCTGTAAACAATGCTTGTGATACTACAGGTTTGCGATTTAAGTGGACTTTTACTGGGGCAACTCCCGCTTCTTCTACAATATCAAATCCTGTTATCTCTTACAGCACTCCCGGATTCTATTCTGTCAAGCTTGTCGTCTCTACTCCCTGCCAGAAAGATTCGGTGCTCAAAACAAATTATATCATTGTAAACCCCTGCACAATAAATGCTACCGCATCAACATCTACAATTTGTTCCAGCAACTGCACCAATATTACAGCAGCAGGATCAAGTGGCACTGCTCCTTATACCTATAGCTGGAATACCGGCGGAACCTCTGCAACGGTGAATGTTTGTCCGGCTACAACTACTGATTATACAGTTATGGTAACTGATGTGAATGGAAATTATGCAGCTACAACCACAACTGTTTTTGTGCATCCCCTTTTATCAATGACTTCTACAAGCACTAATGCTACGTGCACCACTAATGGAAATGCATCTGTTACTGTTACAAGCGGAACAGCTCCCTATACATATACATGGAGCAGCGGCCAAACTTCAACTTTCAGCGGTTATGCACCAGGGAATTACACAGTAACAGTTACTGATGCAAAAGGATGTACGCTTACAAAATCATTCAGCTTAACCAGCTCCAGTCCGGTCACTGC
>JACPDY010000161.1 GCA_016183775.1 Bacteroidota bacterium | reverse complement strand
CAGATGAAACTGACATCAGCATCAAGGACAAAGAGTTGAGCCATAGAGCTCGCAAGTGAAATTTTTAAATTCCGGATGCTTTTTCAACTCAAAAAAGAATAAAAATTAATGTCTAACTAAAAATATGTTCAAGTGAAAAAATTAAAAATATATTTGGTGAAATTTCGGGGCTTTCGTGGCTAAAAATCCAATTTGTCACTAAAACATTAAAGCCCACCCAAATTCTTGTCCGATATAAACTATATTGAAGCGAATAAAAGGATAGATTTGTCATATTATATTTTACATGATAACAACCCAAACTTCCTCGATCCTGAGAAATCTGCTTATTATCATTCTGGTTTTTGCAGGTTTATATTATGCAAAGGGGTTTTTGATGCCTTTGTCTGTTGCCGCTGTTATGGCCACTCTCTTTTTGCCTTTT
Organism: Bacteroidota bacterium; assembly: GCA_016183775.1. Classification (NCBI taxonomy): domain Bacteria; kingdom Pseudomonadati; phylum Bacteroidota; species Bacteroidota bacterium. The sequence goes on along the minus strand of JACPDY010000161.1, from coordinate 11,777 downwards.
TGTAAATGGATGGAAGAAAATAAAGTGCCCAAAGGCATAGCCGCTTTAATATGTCTGTTAACATTGTTACTTGTCGCGACCGCTGTGGGCATGTTGCTTGGCTGGCAGATCGTTGAGTTGACTGATGACATTGCCCTTATAAAGCAAAGGGCCGTTGAAACGGGTGTACGTATTCAGCAGTATATATTTTATCATTTAGGAATTTCAGCAGAAAGGCAAATGGAAATTCTTAAGGATCAGCGGCCATCTGTTATAAGTGTTATTCCAATGATGGCAGGTTCGCTGGCGAGTGTCTTTGCCAATTTTGTATTGGTTCTGGCATACATCTTTTTTTTGTTGTATTATCGCATCCACATCAAACATTTCCTGCTTAAGCTCTCTCCTCCGGCGCAACGGGACGAAATGAGCCAGGTGGTTTTCCGTGCTTCGCATGTGTCGCAGCAATACCTTGTCGGATTGGCTAAAATGATCGTTTGTTTGTGGATCATGTATGGCATAGGATTTTCGGTATTGGGCGTAAAAAATGCGATCTTTTTTGCCATCATATGCGGCTTGCTGGAAATAGTTCCCTTTATAGGAAACATTACCGGTACTACTATTACTGTATTGGTCGCCGCTGTTAACGGAGCCAGTCTTCCAATGCTCGGGGGCATTGTAGTTACCTATGCGATCGTACAACTTATACAAGGGTGGATATTGGAGCCGCTCATTGTGGGTGCGCAGGTAAAGATCAATGCATTGTTTACTATAATTGCGTTAGTCATAGGCGAGTTGGTATGGGGTATTCCGGGTATTTTTCTGGCTATCCCGCTTACCGCAATGATCAAAATCGTTTGCGACCATATTGAATCACTTAAGCCCTATGGGTTCCTGATAGGTGAGACTGAAACCAGCCAGGGTAACCTTGGTATGGTGAAAAAATTAAAGAGCTGGTATAAAAGAAGCATGCATAAATAGTGCATCCGGAAAATGAAATTCTACAGTTGTGATCTCCGGGCATTGCGTGGTTTTTAACTGAGTTTCTATTCCCTATGGATACCTTCATTCATATACTTAAACTTTCAGCGGGTATTGGACTGTTTCTTTTTGCCATGTATCTGGTGGAGGAATCGTTGAAGAATCTTTTAGGCAGAAGTTTCAAAATTTTTCTTCAGCGTATTACGGGGAACAGGGTAGGTGCTGTAACAGGCGGCGCGCTGGTAACTGCTGTGCTTCAGAGCAGTTCAATGGTTTCGCTGATGGTGCTTGCATTTGTCGGGGCAGGGGTGTTCACCATGAAGAATGCGATGGCTATTATCCTGGGCGCGAACCTGGGTACCACCCTCAGTAATTGGGTGGTAACCCTGCTTGGTTTTAAAACCAATATTGAAGTGATCGCGTACCCCGCTATTTGTGCGGGAGGGTTACTCCTCATATTGTTTAAGAATCGTAAAGCGATCAAATATATATCCTATTTTCTCCTTGGTTTTGGTCTGTTGTTCAGCGGTCTTTCTTTCATGAAAACGGCTATGGAAGCGCAGGTAAGCGGTTTGGATCTCTCGCAATACGCAAATATGCCGCTTGTGTTTTTTCTGTTGATCGGATTTGTTATCACCCTGCTTGTTCAGTCGAGCTCGGTAACTGTTGTGCTTACACTCAGCGCGCTTCATGCAGGAGCCATTGGGTTTCCCGCTGCGGCGGCCATTGTGCTTGGTTCGGAAACGGGTACTACCATTAAAATAGTTCTCGGTTCCGTTGGGGGTAGTGCCGCGAAAAGGCGGGTGGCGCTCGGTAATTTTCTTTTCAATGCATCCCTTACATTGTTAGCGTTCGTATTCCTGGGTCCGATCCTGATGATCATTACAGATCTTTTCAATATCAGCGATCCTCTTATCGGCCTGGTTACTTTTTCGAGTGTGGTAAACTTCGCGGGTATTGTTTTTTTTCTCCCATTTCTCGGCCCCTTTGTGAAATTTCTCGGAAAATTATTTAAGGACGCGGATGCATCGGCTGCCGCTTTTATAGGGAATGCCAATATCAATGAACCCGAAACAGCGCTCGATCTGTTCAGGAAGGAAACCGAATATTTTATTCATACCTCCATGCTGTTTAACCTGGAATTGTTTGAGCTCGATCCCATACCTATTGTCCGCGATCATCCTGATTTTGGAGCTATCAATGAGAAAAGAAAGTATTTTGCAAAAACACCCGAAGAGAAATATGAATTCCTGAAACAATTGCAGGGTGAGTTGCAGGCATTTTATATTAATTTGAGAACAAAGCTGCAGGACGGCCAGGATCCCCGGCTCACTCAGCTGATATCCGCCGTGCGGAGTTCCATGCATTCGATAAAAAGCATGAAGGACATAGGGGGCAATATCAATAATCTCAGGCGTTCGTCAAAAGATATAAAGTTCGATTTCTTTATGCAACATAAAAAGGAAACAGAAAATTTATACCGGCAGCTGAGTGAGCTCATTCTACAGGAAGGAAGAAAGGGATTTGAAAAGCTGCGTGATATTTTTAATGATATACAGGACAACTACAGTTTGGCCCTTAATGATTTTTATAAAAAGGCACAACAAACGAAGCTGGAAGACCTCGACATAACTACTGCTATTAATTTTAACCGCGAACTTTTTACATCGAACAAAGCCATGCTAATGGCGGTAAAGGACCTGTTGCTGGACGAAAAGCAGGCAGCGGATTTTAATGAGATACCGGTGTATAAGACTTAAAGGAGCTTGTTGCTATTTGTGCGGAGTGATTACGTTTTTTAAGCATTAAATTTCATGAGCCGGTTTAACTTCTATTTGAAGAGATGATGAGGTAATTCTGATTTTTTACTGCACCACAATTTTCCCACCCGCATTAATTTTACTTCCTCCCTCAAATAGTATTTTATAAAAATAAATTCCCGCCCGCAGGTCCTCACGCACTAATTCTATTCGGGTACTTCCGTTTCCGCTGGGCGTTACGGACATTCGTTTCACTTCATTGCCCAATACATCAAATAAAATAAATGTTCCGGTTTCATTTCGGTTTTGTATTTCAACAACAGTCTTCTCCATCATCGGGTTTGGTGAAACACGTATCTCAATATTATGTTCACGTGTATTATTTACCCCTGTCATGGCCGAACTCGCATCTAAAATATACAGACCATTTTGCATGTCCGATGCTAAAATAAGGTTGGCTCCAAAATCAACATACGCACCCCAGCATCCGTGATAAGCCTGCGGGTAGTTATTACTTGCATTGTTCAGCGTATCCGTATCAAAATAGCCGGTCCGGACTGGGTTTGCCGGATCCTTAATGCTGAAAACCTGCAAGCCATCCTGGTAATACGCAATGAACAGATCATTGCTACCTATAATGTAGGGATTGTGAGGTGTTACAATTGGTGCCGTGCGGAATGTTTTTAATATTGTTACATTTTGCAGATCGGAAACATCGATCGATTTAACACCCATTCCCGCCGGTACCTCATCACAAAACACAAGTGTCTTTCCATCCGAAGTTAAATAACTACTGTGGTTATAACCCTGGTCGGGATAATTGGTCAAAGCAGCCAGTAAAGTAAATGTATTATTGCTGTTAAATTTATAAATAAACAAGCCCTGGTTGCCGGATGAAGCGTAAACCGTGTCGTTGCGCACAAACATATCATGTATGTTATCTCCCGGGTAGTCTTGTTCAAGTCTTCTTAACAAAACAGGATGAGTGGGATCGGCAAGGCTGTACACAGCCATTCTGGAAGTGCCGTAAACAGGGCTTTTAGGAGAACCGCAATATAATTTATTACCATCAATATAAATGGTATGTGAACGCCCGAAGATACTGTCGGCATCATGTATTACCTGCACAGAACCCGGCAGGGTCGACATATCAATGATCTGAAGGTTGGCAGGGTTGTCGTCACTCACTGCGTACAGGTAATTGCCATAAGTTTTATACTCGTGCCAGATACATCTGGATCTTTTACCCGGCACATAGTCGCATACAACAGGCGCTGCGGGATTGGTAATCTCTATAAAATAGGTTCCGGAAGTGGAGCCGATGATAGCGTATTTTTTACCCTTCACTTTATCTTCATACCCCCAAACACTTTGGTATTTGATGCCGTAAATTGATTCGTCTAAAATGGTGTCGGAATGCCATTGGCCCAGCAATGTTATGTTTTGTTTGTCATAATTCTGCCCTCTTAACAGGCAACTGAATCCTATAATTAATGCAATGCCCAACACTGCTTTTTTCACCATTCCCATACCATTTAAAGTTATTTATTTAAAATGGGTTAACCAATTAATTTGGCGGTAGTCTTTTTCTGCCATATCGTTCAACGATGATTTTTTAGGCTAAGTTTCCGGTAAAAAGTGCTCGTGGAGAGTTATATTTTACATATTTACCTGATTATCAGATATCTTATCTTGGACTAAGAATCTTATCTTCTTTCATGCAAACCAAATAATATCAATTGTCAGAAAGAACTATACGTGATTTTGCATTCTTTTTATGTGTGTTTTTTGTGAAAAATCACGTAGGTTTGTCCTCCTAAATATTTTAATACTAAAGTAAATGAGTGTTTTAGCTAGTATCAGAAATCGCGCCGGGTTACTTGTAACTGTTATTGGTGTTGCGTTGTTAATTTTCATTTTGCAGGCTGCTCTCGAATCGGGTAAATGGTTCTCGAACGATCGCAATGTTGGTGAAATAGCCGGCAAAGGTGTGCCTATTGAAGAATTTGACTATAGAGTTAAGCAGCAGCTTGAAAACTATAAACGTAATCAGCAGCAGAGTACTGTTGATCCGGGGATGGAAGACCAGTTTGTGCAGCAAACCTGGACCCAGATGATTAATGAAATTGTAATGAATAAGGAATATGAAAAACTCGGACTGAGTGTCTCCGAAGATGAGTTGTATGATCTGATGCTTGTGCATCCGCATAAATATGTGATCCAGCAATTTTCTGAACGCGAATCCGGAAAAATAAATAAAGATTTTCTCGATCCGGCTACTGGGCAGATTGATGTTAAAAAACTTAACACGCTTGTGCAGCAAATGAACGAACAGCAGGAAGCTGCTTGGAGTGACCTCGAGAAAGCTGTTAAAGAAGATCGCATTTCGGAAAAATACAACAACCTGATAAAAAAAGGATTGTACTACACCAAACTGGAAGCGAAGCAGGAATATGTTGCGCAAAACAAACAGTTCAAAATAAAATACATTGTAAAAAAATATAATTCACTTGCCGATAGCGTGGTTAAAGTGATTGATGCCGATCTGACGGCGTATTATAATGAGCATCAGAATGAATATAAACAGGAAGAGGAAACACGTAAAATAGAATACATAACTTATGAAGTGTTTCCCACGAAGGAAGATACGGAAGCCATTTACTCCGACATGAAGCGCATCGCGGATGAATTCAAAACAAGGGCACGTACTGAAGATTCTGCCTATGTGATCTCTGAATCGGATTCGCGTAACTTTGATGTGACCTATCATAAAAAAGGAACATTATCGCCCGAAATTGATTCATTGATGTTCTTTGGAGAGAAGGGATTTGTTTATGGTCCTTACCTGGAAAACAGCATGTATAAAGTTGCCAAACTTGTTGACAGCAAAATGGCAGCCGACTCAGCCAAAGTGCGTCATATACTTATTGCACTCGAACCACAGACCAAGCCGGGCCTTAAACGTGAAAAGGCAAGAGCGAAAGCGATGGCGGATAGTTTGACGACATTGATTAAAGAAAAAAAGAGAACGTTCGAGGATCTGGTGAGAGAGGTTTCTGAGGATCCGGGATCAATTGAAAAGGGCGGCGATTATGGCTGGTTCAATTCAGGCAGCGGATTTGTAGAGCCATTTAAAAATGCCGGCTTAATAGGTCAGAAGGGTGATATTACTGTTGTTGAAACACAATTCGGTTACCACATTATTGAAGTGCTCGACAGGAGCAAGGGCGAATCTAAATTAGTGCAGGTGGCCACCATCGATAAAAAGATAGAGCCTTCGCCAAAGACTATCCAAAGCTATTATACCAAAGCCGGTGAGTTTGCAGGCAAGAACAGAACACTTGAAGCTTTCACAAAGGCTGTAGAAGAACAAAAGATCAATAAACGTGTTGCGGAAGATGTGAAAGAGGGAGATAAAAATATCCCGGGTCTTGAATCGCCGCGCGAGTTAGTGCGCTGGATGTATAATGAAAAGACCAAAAAGGGGGATGTGTCGGACGCGTTTGAGTTGGGCAATAAATTTGTTGTTGCCGTACTTACCGAAATCCGTCCGAAAGGAATTCCTCCGATGGAGCTGGTGAGAGAACTGGTTGAGCCAAAAGCGAAAGAAAGAAAGAAGGCTGAGAAATTTATCGAAGATTACAATAAGATACTCAGCAGGGAAAAGAACTTTGATAACGTTGCAATATTATGCGACCTGCAGTCAAGAGACATGGAAGACCTTACATTTAACACCACTTCATTGCCGGGCGCAGGCAAGGAAGATGACTTTGTTGGAACAGTGGTTACCATGAAAGCCGGTACTATATCGAAACCTATTGTTGGCCGCAGCGGGGTGTATGTTGTGAAGCTTGAAAGCATAAAGGAAGCGCCTGAGACCAAAGATTACAGTAATATCGCATCGCAAACAGTAAGCACCATGCAATCGCGTGTTGATTATGAAGTGTTCGAAGCGCTTAAAGACAATGCTGAAATTGTAGATAAGAAAGCCAAGTTCTATTAAATGATTTTTATTATAAAATAAAACGCCTTGTTGTAAATGACAAGGCGTTTTTTGTGCCTCATCCCTGCCTACCGGCAGGTAGGCGTCTCGCTGAATCGGAGCACCTTCTCCAAGTGGAGAAGGGAAGTAAAAAATAAATCATGTCGAAAAAAGTTGTACTTGTAATATTAGATGGTTGGGGTATAGGAGATGGCTCCAAAAGCGATGCCATCGCGAATGCCAATACCCCTTTTGTTGACGGCCTATATAAAAAATACCCTCACTCAACATTGCGCACTTCGGGCGAGAATGTCGGTTTGCCCGACGGGCAGATGGGAAACTCAGAGGTGGGCCACCTGAATATAGGTGCTGGCCGTGTAGTGTACCAGGATTTCGCAAGAATAAATAAAGAGATACGCGAAAAAAAGATGGACACTAACCCTGTTTTGCTCGACGCGCTTAATTACGCCAAACAAAACAAAAAGGACCTGCATATAATGGGACTTGTGTCGGACGGTGGTGTGCACTCGCACCAGCTGCATTTGCACCACTTGTGCGATATGGCCAAAGCGAATGGCCTGAACAATGTATACATTCACGCGTTTACCGATGGCCGTGATACGGACCCTAAAAGCGGACTTGGTTTCATAACTTCTTTGGAGGAACATCTGAAAACTTCTACGGGAAAAATCGCTTCTGTTGTAGGACGTTATTATGCGATGGACCGCGACAAGCGATGGGAACGTGTGCAGCAGGCCTACAACCTGCTTGTTAAAGGAGAGGGTAAGAAAGCGCAAAACATTACCGATGCCATTAAAGCTTCGTATGCCGAAAATGTAACCGACGAGTTTATAAAACCAATTGTTGTTACAAAGACCGATGGCTCACCCATTGCAACTATAAAGGAAGGTGATGTAGTGATCTGTTTTAACTTCCGTACCGATCGCTGCCGCGAGATAACCACTGTTCTCACTCAAAAGGATCTTGCCGAACAACAAATGAAAAAAATGAATTTGTATTACGTTACCATGACAAATTATGATGACTCTTTTAAGGATGTGAAAGTGGTATACGATAAAGATAATTTACACAACACCCTTGGCGAGATTATTTCGAAAGCGGACAAAACACAAATACGCATCGCGGAGACAGAAAAATATCCGCACGTAACATTTTTCTTTTCAGGCGGACAGGAAACTGAATTTAAGGGAGAGAAACGTATCATGGTTTCTTCACCCAAGGTAGCCACCTATGACCTACAGCCCGAAATGAGCGCTGAAGCAGTTACGGATGCAATAGTTGCCGAACTTAAAACAGGCGATGTTGATTTTGTTTGCCTGAACTACGCCAATGCCGATATGGTTGGCCACACCGGCGATTACAAAGCCGTAACAAAAGCGGTTGAAACAGTTGATGCCTGCCTGAAATGTGTTGTGGAAATCGGTCTTGAAAAAAATTATTCTTTTATTATCATCGCCGACCACGGCAATGCTGATTACATGATCAACCCGGACGGCTCACCCAACACAGCTCACACCACAAACCCTGTTCCCTGTATAATTATTGATAAGGATGTTAAGAAAGTGACTAATGGTAAATTATCCGACATTGCTCCCACTATTTTGAAGCTAATGAGTATGGATATTCCTTCTGAAATGGATGGGGTATCGCTGGTCGCCTCTTAAAAATTTGATCACAAGATAATAAGCAATAGAGATTATATCGAAGAGGATAACTGTTTTCGATTTTTTTTGGTGAAAATTTGGAGCTTTCGTGCTTTGGTGGCTAAAATTCAATTGCCACTAAAGCACCAAAACACTAAAGCCCACCAAAATTTTATTCCATTTAAATTCTACCTAAATACCAAACCTTTTCCCGTAATTTACGTACAGGCACTGATGTTAGGACCACAGAAAATCGCTTTCCCATGAAAAAAATAATTACTACCATTTTAATCTCCTTAGCTGTACTAACAATTTTTGCAGCGGGGCATACAGTAACAATAACATCAACAAACGTTAGCTGTTTTGGCGGCAGTAACGGTACCGCCACAGCAAGTGTTAGCGGAGGTGTTGGCCCCTTTAGTTATTCATGGAGCAGTGGGGCAACTGTTGCGACCAATTTAAATCTTGCTGCCGGTTCTTATACTTGTACGGTTACTGATAATAATGATCTTTCAACGGCCACATCCACAGTGAGTATAACTGAGCCGGCTGCATCAATAACAGCAACTACGTCACATACGGATGCTTATTGTGGAGTATCGAATGGAACTGCAACGGTTTCTGCAAATGGTGGTACTGGACCATATACCTATTCATGGAGTAATGGAGCAGGGGGAATGACAATCACGGCATTGGCGGCGGGGTCATATTCCGTAACAGTAACAGATTCCAATGGTTGTACCCGAACTGATGTTGTGGCTGTGAATAATCTGTCTCCGCCACCCCTAATAGTCTCAGCAACTCCGATAACTTGTAATGGAGGAACTAATGGGACTGCTACAGTCACTGTAAACGGTGGATCGACCCCATATACTTATGCATGGAGTCACAGTTTTACTGCGTCGGTTGCTACTGGACTCGTTGCTGGAACATATGCAATAACTGTAGCTGATGCTAATGGCTGTATGACAGTTAGTTCAGTAGTAATAACCGAGCCACCTGCGATTGTGGCTACTACAACCTCAACTAATGCCACATGTGGGCAAAGTAATGGTACTGCGACAGCTTCTGTTAGTGGTGGAGTTGGAGGTTATGTTTATTTGTGGAGTCCGCCGACGCAAACTGGAACAACAGCAACAGGTTTAGTGACTGGGAGTTACAGCTTGACAGTTACTGATGCAAATGGTTGTACGGGATTTACATCAGTTAATATTAGTGTTTCCGCAGGCACGACTATTGCAATAACTAAAACTGATGCCACCTGTGGACAAAGTAATGGTACAGCGACAGTTTCGGGTAGTGGCGGAACACCACCTTTTTCATTTTTGTGGTCTACTGCGGCTAATTCGGCAACTCTTCCCAACCTCCCTGTAGGTTCTTATTCTGTGACTGTGACAGATGGAAATGGCTGCACAGCAACAAGCATAGCAACAATCAGTGATACAGGCTCGCCAAATGTGGTAATTACAACAAAAAATGCATCCTGCCAGGAAATCCCGGATGGTAAAGCGAGTGCACTTGCCAGTGGCGGCGTTGCACCCTACACTTACTCCTGGAATGATGGTTCAGCCAACGATACGATATTTAATCTAGCAAAGGGAAATTATGTTGTAACTGTAACAGATGGAACGGGTTGTAAGGCAGTTAAGCTTGCAAGTGTTGGGGTACCGGGTGGAGGTATTCATTTTAATATCAGGCAACTTCAATACAATAATTGTGGTTTATGCACGGCCAAAGCAAAAGTTTATGATTTAGATGGAGGGATTAGTCCGTATACTTACTATTGGTCGTCAGGTTTAACAACAGATTCGATTTATAACATGTGTAAGGGGTCGTACTCACTTACTGTAACCGATAATGCCGGGTGTACTGCATCCGGGAATATATACATAGGAGGCTACAATGGAAATGTTTTAAGGGGCCGGGTATATAATGATAAAAATAATAACTGTGTATACGATGCCGGCGAAGAGCCGTTGAAAAACGCGGTTGTTTTCGGATATAATGTCACAATGACGGACAGTAATGGAGTTTATACTATTTATAATATTCCGACAGGTTACTATAATGTGTCATTAAGTTCTTTGTCGACAAAATGGATCAAGTACAATTGCCCTTCAGCCGGAAATTATTCCGTTAATATCACCGGCACTTGTGATACAATAAGCAATAAGGATTTTGCATTGTCGGTTCCTTCAAACGTGCAAGACCTGAGAACAACACTATACACCGGCACTGCCCGCCCAGGTTTTGAGCAATGGAATCAAGTTTGCTATTACAATGACGGAACAAAAACAATGAATGGTATTGTTCGTGTAACCCACGATTCGGACCAGGTATTCAAAAGTGCATTTCCTGTTCAAGCTTCATATACTTATCCCGTATTGGAATGGAATTTTACTAATCTTGCTCCCGGAGCATCAAGCTGTATCTCCTTTACCATGGAAACTCCAGCAACCAAGCCCATCGGCACCAAATTAATAACCAAAGCCGAAGTTTTTCCAATAATAGGAGACACAGCACAGGAAAATAATACTGTAATTGATACCCGCAACGTTCAGGGTTCGTATGATCCGAATTTAAAAGAAGTACAACCAAACGGAAATATTTCACCAACAGATACTGTACTCAAATACACCATCCATTTTCAAAACACAGGTAACGATACAGCATTTAATATAACTGTGAGAGATACTTTACCCGTTTACCTTAACCCCGCAACAATCAAGATCGGAGCTTCGAGTCATTTTTGCAGAACGGAGTTGTTCAACAATGTACTGGTGTTTACCTTCCCGAATATTCTGTTGGTCGACAGCATCCGCAACGAACCCAAGAGTCATGGTTGGGTAAACTTTACCATACACAGCAAACCGGGCATTCCTGTAAACACGGTGATAGATAACGAAGCAGATATTTATTTTGACTTCAATGAACCGATCACTACCAATAAGGCATCAAACAAAATAATTGTGGTTGGAGTGTCGGCAATTGAAGATAGTTCAAACGATTTCAGTATTTACCCCAATCCCGCTGCCGGTAAAATATATTTGTTGTACAAATCAACAATTGCAGTGCAAAAGGTGTTGAATATGGAAATGTTCAATATTTTGGGATCCAAAGTGCGGTCACAGCAAAATATACGTTCCGGTGTAAATGAAATTTCACTGGAGGGCTTGAGTCGTGGACTTTACCTGTTACAAATAAAGGACGTTGAAAGTAAAGTAGTGGATGTTGAGCGGGTGGTGGTGGAGTGATGAGTTCAGGTATATGTATGTTATACCAATTATAAATATTAATTAGTCCAATTTATATTTGAAAAAACATACCCAAATCCACATGTTTTTTTTATGCTTTGTTCTGTGAGGTTGCTAAGTTCAAGTGTAATAAAGTCACTTACTTCATCAAGGGTTTTAT
>JACPDY010000160.1 GCA_016183775.1 Bacteroidota bacterium | reverse complement strand
TCCATCGCTACATGGGTAACACCTTCCTTTTTGCACCACTCTCTTAACTCTGTCAAAGAACTTGTAAATGAATCAAACTCTTTTGTTTGATACTCTTCTTCGCTTTTGCGAATTGTCGCTACGATATTATCCTTATGGACCTCTATACCGCAACCGGTCGTTACAACCTGTTTGAATTTTATTTCTTGCATTACGTTTCATGTTTTGCACGAAGTTAAATATTCATCCTCGGTTGGTGTGCTTCATTCTAGCTCATGACCATTTCATGTTTATTTTACAATAACCAAGCGCTTATTTATTTGCTGCTCATCACTTGAGATGCATATAGTATAAACACCCTGAGCCAAACCACTTGCATCAATATTAATTTTACCGCTTTGTATAGCTTGCGATAGTATTTGCTGACCTGTCATATCAAGTATCTGCATCTGTCTTTTTGCAGCATCACTTTCCTTAATTGTAAAATAACTATTGCAAGGATTGGGGTAAATGGACACCTTCTGACCAATGTCATTTAGATTTCTAACATAATTGGGGGTTTGTGAATAGGAATAATCTTTAATATAACAATTATAGTTTTGGGGGACATTCACTCTGATCCATCCATAAATAGTATCAGTTAAATCCCTGTACTTTATTCCAATAAATTGATCGTTTTGATTTACCCAGTCATTAACATCTCCGTACGGACACCCCATTATATTTTTGGAAAGTGTCAAGTAAAGGAGGTCGTTCTCCCATTTAACTGTTGTGGAATTTAAAGTATCACCATTAGCAAATATTTTAGCCACTTTGCTTTTATACCAAATGGAATCCATAGGACACAAAACAGAATCATTATGGGAAAATGCGCTAAATGAATTTATATTCAATGGTTTTATGAAAACAGAAGTGCTCGATTGCCCGAGACTTATGCCACAATATGCCTGCAATTCAAAATCATTTATGTTATCGGCATTAATATCAAAAAAATAACTTTCCTTAGAATAGTGGGTGGCGCATGAATAATTAATTAATGTATCAGGAATATCATAATATGTAGCCAGCATCTGCCCTGCTTTATAAACCTGGGCATTTAAATGTAGGCACACATTTAAAAAAATTACGGCTATTACATTTTTTATCATTTGGGAAAGTCATAAAAAGAATTGTTTGATAAGCTTCCAAAACGAATCTATCTCACAATAACCAATGGTTTATTTATTTTTTGCTCATCGTTTGAAATAGAAGCATTATAAACTCCATGTGCCAAACTACTTGCATTAATAATGGTTTTACCACTTTGTATAGCTTCTGTTAGCACTAGTTGACCTGTAACATCAAATATCCTCAATAATTGCTCTTTTTGAGAATTGGTTTCTATTATAAAGTTTCCGTTATTAGGGTTTGGATAAGCTTTTAACTCTAAATTGTTGCCCGTCATCATTTCAACACCGGTGGTACTGGCTAACTTAACTATCCAGTAATCATAATCACCATGGTTGCCAGTTACATCCCCATCATTTGACTGGGATGATCCTGCAACAATACAACCCTCATCATTTGTCGGCTCAAGAACTACTGGATAACCTAATACCCCTTCGTTATTTGTTCCTCCATAACATTGCTTCCATACGATAGTACCTATAGAATCCAATTTAAGAATCCAATAATCAGAACCTCCATGATTGCCCGTTATATCTCCACCGTTAGCGCCTGCAAAACCTGATATGAAAAATCCTCCTCCTTTATTTAATGTTACAGAATAAGCAATCGCCCCTCCACCACCTCCATAACATTGCTTCCATTGTACTGTTCCCGCAGATGATAGTTTTATTAACCAACAAACGGAAGAACCCACCGCACCAAAATTACATGAAACATCTCCGTCAATCGAAGTAGTGACTCCTGCCACAACGTATTCACCATTGATCGTTTGTTGAACTGACCATGCTTCCGATGTACCATTTGTTCCACCCAAGGATTTTTGCCATTGTATGGCGCCGGAGCTATCCAATTTTACCACCCAATAGTTATGAGAAAAAGTGCTACCCTGATGACCAGTAACATCTCCATCATTTGATGTCGCCCTGCCTGCCACTATAAATCCTTTATCTGTAGTCGGTTGTATTGAAAATGCATCATCAGTATTTGTTCCTCCCAGGCATTTTTGCCATTGGATACCACCTATGGAATTTATTTTTACAACCCAATAATCATTTTTGCCGCCAATATGATTACCCGAAACATCCCCATCATTTGAATTTGTATTCCCGGCAAAAACATAACCTCCATCTATGGTTTGCTGTATGGCATAAGCCGATTCGCTTTTAGTACCTCCGTAACTTTTTTGCCATTGTATATTTCCCAAAGAGTCTAATTTTACTATCCAACAATCGAATTGAAGGCTATCTGTGCGGCCAGTAACATCACCATTAACAGATTCAGTTGCACCTGCTACAATATATCCTCCGTCTGTAGTTTGCTGTATTGCCTGTGCCCCTTCAGGACGGCTCCCTCCCAAACATTTTTGCCATTGCACATTTCCGCTGGCATCTGTTTTAATAATCCAGTAATCAACTGAGCCATGAAATCCGATCACATCACCGTCTGAAGAAGTGGTCGCTCCTGCCACAATATAACCACCATCTTTAGTCTGTTTAACTGAATTCGCAATATCACTTCCTGTACCACCAAATGACTTTTGCCATTGTATAGAAGGTGGCTGACCAACACTAACAATTGTAATAATAAAAAACAAAAGACCTAATGCCGTTTTAATTAAATAATTTTTCTTTTTATTACTCATGTTTGTTAGAAAATATCAGGATATACAAATTACAAAAATGCACGCATAAAAGCTATTATTTTTTTCTCCCTTTATACCTACAGATCAACGATAACCCTTGAGAATAACTAAAGTCAATACTGTCAGCAGAAATAAATTCTCCACCATAATGTCCAGAACCAGGAAACGCCTGTAAATATCTGCCATTTAATTTTACTTGTAACGATTTGCCATGAAGATGGACAATAATAATGGAATCCTGCCCTGCTTTACTTATCGTAATGTTGGTTGTATCTGTTTTGAAATCAGGTCTTTTTGTTTGATAGTTTGATTGGTTACATACACTATTACAAAAATAAGTGCCGGTGTAATTATCTCTATAATCAGATAATACATACTCTTTACTTTTGAAGGAGGTGCAGATAACTATAAAAGCTATGCCCAAGATTATTATCTTTCTCATCATGTTATTTTACGTTAATATTCGCATATGCTTCGATAAGGTTTTTATATTTAATTGGAACAAGGCTCTATGATTATAGAAAATTGTCCTGATCCATCAGAATTAATAAGAGTACCCTGATCAAGTAAAACAGAATCCGTTGCTCTTAAGGTGTATTGATTACTGGTATTAAATGTTGGCGTGCACGAAACACCTCCTGCAGTAATTGTTTTATAAACTCCGCGAGTACTGTAATCCGTTGCCGGAGTACATATTGTTTTATCTGTCAGACATCCTGCTGTGTTGAGCGTATAATAACGTACATAATCAACTACTAAACTGTCTGAAGTAAAGGCTGGTCGAGGACTAACCCATGGATTAACATAAAAGTCAAGATCTACCATAAGTGCATGAGAAGGAACGGGAGGATCAAGACTTGGATTTGGGGGTCTCACCAAAGAATCGTCAAAATAAAAATATACTCCTCCAGGATTCCATTGTAAGGCATATTTGTGATATGCCTGATTCAATTGCGGCAGCCCTGTAATTGAAACACCCCTGGTAAGATCGGTACCACAATTAGGGGTATATTGTATATGAAAATTAGTGCCCATAGAATGTTGATCAAATGACTCAGTCTCACCATTTTCGCAAATGTCTACTTCTTCATACCATCCATTCCCGGCGCAATAGCTATTCCAATACCAAAATGCCGGCCAATACAATTTATTTCCTGTAGGGAACTTAGCGTTAATTTCTATATACCCATATTTGTAGGTACTTTGTGAAATTATTTCACCACTCTGATAGTGGTAAGGGGTGTATGCTCCACCAGTATAAGGAGCATTCCACAGTAAAGTATCCGCCTTTATTTTCAGCCTGCCTCCTGCAACAGTTACATTCCTATAATACATCATTTCCAAACCATGGCCAGGTATACTGTCACCGACCTTAGTCCATTTAGAGGCATTCAGTGATGTCCCGGTAAAATCATCTGAAACAGAAGATTGTAAGGTCCATGCAGGGTCGTTTACAGGTATTTGCCCATAGCAAAACAGAAACGATGCAAATAATATAAAAGATATTAGAAATAATTTATTCATTGTTCATTTTTTAGGTTCAGTATTTTATTCTGTTAATATCATTCTTTTCGTATCAATTTCTTTCCCATCAATTATTAATGAGTAAACAAACATACCAGCGCTTAGTTCATTTCCGCTTATTGTTACTGAACCGTTACCAAAATTTGTTACAGTTATTGTCTTAATCAGTTTGCCCTGTAAGTCAAACACCATAATAGTTGCGTTTTGTGTTTTAGTTGGAATAAAATATTGAATATTTGTTTGCCGACTGAAAGGGTTTGGAATATTTTGAAAAAGCATTGGGCTACTGCCATCCGAAAAAGTATTCGAATCAACATTATTTAAGTCTGATCCGATAATTTTGTTTGGAGATCCTAAAGAGTTATTACTGCTGCTGCTTGTTTTCAAACCCTGAGGTTTATTACAACAATTTGTAATTTGTATTTGGAGATCATTAATTCTTGAGCTTTGCGCTGCGATTGTAGAATCTTGTGCTTGTATCATCTTTTGTTGTTCCTGCATTGCTTTTACCAAATAAACTTGAAGATTACTTAAATTCAGATCAAAGTATTCCGTACCTTTTATATTGCAAGTGCCCACCATCTCCGGAAAAATTACTTTTACTTCTTGAGCAACAAATCCTTTTTGCAATATATTAAGACTAGTGCTATCCTTATAAATATCCAGATATGTACTATTAAAATTAAATTGAACTGGGCGTAGCTTCATTATTTTTGCAAGACTGCTATCAACTGCTGCCACGTTTGTCTTCAAGCGAGCATCGCTATAATTAGTAAATTGTGTATACCCATTTGCAGCAGGCTGACCGTTTACCTGTAGTTTATATGTTGGGTTTGTAATTCCAATCCCATAATTTCCATTAATATCAAATCTTGCAGTTTCATTCCCATTTGTTCCGAAGCGTAATGTTGCATTTGAATTTGATGAAGAAGAAAATAGCGAAATACCATATGTACCATCACAGGTTAATATTCCAGCATCTGCGGCATATAGTCCTCCGCTAACCACATTCGTTCCTTCAATAAACATAGATAATGATTTTGAAGAATTTTTTGCTATAAATCCGGCATATGCTGATCCGCTTGCGGTTGTATTCGGATTACTTGCTGTTATTTCCAACGCTCCATTAACATTTCTATAAACATTCAGATCAGAGACTGGACTTGAAGTGCCGATGCCGACCTTCCCATTATAGGTAAGGCGCATCCGCTCAAGAAAACTAGAACCATCCCATGTGTTCCAGTAAAAATCCGATAAACCATAATTAGAAGTTGACATTTCAATCATTCCAAATTGTCCATGCTCACCGGAATTGAACGTATATGTTTGAAATATTTTATTATTTACGGCAAGTGCCGATGTATTTATCATATGAAAACCAGTCCCTGTTGTGCCTCCTGCACTTCCAATATCAAGTCTGAATGATGGACTTAATCCAATACCTACATTTCCGCTGGAGTTAATTCGCATTCTCTCCGTTGAGTTGGTGGTGAAATTTATGGTGTTAGCACCCGGAGCAGTAGTGCTCCCTATCCCAATGCTACACGATGGATCAACTTTATTTGGGCGAAATAGGTAACCACAAGTAGAGACGAGGATAAGAAGATGGTAATTTTTTTCATAATAAAAAGTTTAATGTTATTGAGAAATAGATTAATCTTTTTGTATTCAACAGCGAAGGACGATTAAATAATTTTAAATTACAAAAATCGCGATGCTCCCCACCTGTTAATAACTGCCATGTATTAATACGTAAAAATAACTAAGTAAAATTCGCAATATAGCTTGAACATATTGATAATATTGACCTTCAGGCCATGTAAATAACGATCTTGCCTGTTGATAACTTTTCGAGAAATAATACATAATTTACATAAAACACATCACTTTATGAAAAATAAACATCAATATATGATTTTATAAACGTCAATAACACCCAGTAGTTTTATCAAGAAATGAAAACTATTGGAGATAACATAAGGTATTATCGAAATCAAAAGGGATGGAGCCAGGAGGATATGGCAGATAAACTTGATGTTTCATTGCCTACCTATTCCCGCATCGAAAGGAATATTAACAATATGCCATTTAAAAGAATAATCCAAATTGCAAAAGTGTTTGGCATTTCACCTTCTGAATTAGTTGCGATAGGGAAAAATAAAAATGATCTGTTGACCGAAAATCAAAAGCTAATGAAAGTAATTGCGGAAAAAGAAAAGGAGATTATCGCCCTTCAGAAACGAATAATTGAACTTATTGATTACAAAAAGAGTTCTTCAAAAGGGCGAATCAAATAGGGAAAGGCTTGAGGAAGAACCCTACAACCATTCACGTTAGTGTACCGATGATATGCAGCCTTTATTAAAAACACTTAATAAGATTGCAAAAGTGTTGAAAAGTTGATATGTGAGAACTTATTCAGGTTAAACCAGATTAGCAATTGTATTGGCAATACAATTAAAAAAGTTAGAGCCAAAACAAAAATCCCTCCCAAAAACGGAGGGGTTTTTGTTTTATGCCACTTGTGCCGTCGGCACCGACCGGTTTGCTTTGCACGCAGCCGGGTATAAACAGAGCCACTGTTGCGGTCAACTTTACTTACGACACCACAAACGTAACCGGGTCGGAAAACTCGCCCTGCACATTGCCATCGATTACTGCTACACGAAACCAGTAGCGCGTAACGGGCCTTAGCCCTACGATTTCAAAACTGGCCAGGCTGCCTTCGCCTGCGTCTTTCCAGCTGGCGTTCGAAAACGGGTCGTCCGACATTTGCCATTTGTACACAACACCCCTGCCTTCAGCTTTTCGCCTAAGCTTCACGCTGCCGGGTACGCTGCCCTGCGTTACCGATAGCATGGAAATGTTTATGCTTCCTGTTTGTTTCACACTCATGCCCGCGCTAAGTATTGTAGCCTCCGCGGTAGCGGGAATCTCGTTGGCTATAATTTCAACATAATAGCCTTCGGCCATCAAAAGCTGATCGAGGACAGCTTCTTTGTTACGCATATCGGCTGTGTCCTGTGGCCCTCCATTCAGGGCTTTTACATAAGCCGCGTCTACGTCATTTGCTGCTGTTGTAATACTTGCAAGAGCAGGGTTGGGTGTTGTAAAATTCGGATTACCGGTCATTTGCAACACTACACTGCGCGCGAAATCAATTTTGTTCGGCACGGAGCGTTCTTTCAGTTTCAAAACTACCTTTTTCATGGTTTTTGGTTTTGTGCCCTCCTGTTTACAGGAGAGCGGGTTAAACATTATTGTTTATACTCAGGTAGTTTTATCTCATTAGTTAATTGTTTGGTTGATTTTATTATGGTTATGCCATACTCCTGTGGGAGTTGTGTATACCCGGTTCCGGTTGTGCCGCATTCCTGTAGGGTTTGTGTATATCCGGTTCCGGTTGTGCCACATTCCTGTGGGAGTTGTGTATACCCGGTTCCGGTTGTGCCGCATTCCTGGAGGGTTTGTGTATACCCGGATCCGGTTGTGCCATATTCCTGTGGGAGTTGTGTATACCCGGCTCCGGTTGTACCACATTCCTGTGGGAGTTGTGTATATCCGGTTCCGGTTGTGCCATATTCCTGGAGGAGTTGTGTATACCCGGTTCCGGTTGTACCACATTCCTGAGGGGGTTGTAACAAATGATCTATTCTCCGGGAGCATTGCAAACTGTTTTCGTTATTTTTATTATAGTCTATAACGCATCTTCATGCATTACTATTACTGTGTTTAACATGTTTTAACAGAAATATATTTTTCCGGTAAAATACAATAGTACAAAGGTGGTAAGCGTTTGGTGGCTGACTTTAATATTCGAAAAACTATGAAACCCTGAGATGATGTTAGGAATTTCATAAAATAAACCGGGAATTTAGCAAACCAAAGTAGCTTTTGGTTGATAGCCAACAAAGGCCTTCGGATCTCTCCGAAAGCCTTTGAAGGGTTTGGTTTGCTGTTTTTTTTAACTTCCGCACGCTTCGCAGGCGTCCGGGTTATCGAGCGAGCAGCTCATTTCAGCTTTGCGTTGCTCGATCAATATATCTTCGTTGCCCAGAATTTGCTTTTCGGCAGCAGCAACCCTGTTTGCTTCGTCTTTAAGTACACTCGCGTCAATAGTGAACTTAATCGCATCAACAGCGGCCTTGGTTCGCAGGTAATACATGCCGGTCTTTAAACCCTTTTCCCATGCATAAAAATGCATAGAGGTCAATTTGGCAAAGTTCGGCTCCTGTATGAATAAATTGAGCGACTGACTTTGGCATATATATGCGCCGCGGTCGGCAGCCATATCTATGATCGTCTTCATTTTTATTTCCCAAACTGTTTTGTAAAGGTCTTTTATATTCTGCGGCACCTCATCTATATTCTGAACAGATCCGTTCGCCGCGATGATCTTGCTTTTCAGGCGGTCGTTCCAGATACCAAGTTTTACAAGGTCTTTCAGCAGGTGCTTGTTCACGATAACAAATTCACCGGAAAGAACGCGCCGGGTATAAATATTGGATGTATAGGGCTCAAAACATTCGTTATTACCTAATATCTGCGATGTGGATGCGGTTGGCATTGGTGCAACCAGCAATGAATTGCGTACGCCATGCTTTTTCACTTCCTCGCGTAACACATCCCACTCCCAACGTCCGGTTGGTGTAACACCCCACATATCAAACTGAAATATCCCCTGTGAAGTAGGCGAGCCGGGAAAACTTTCATAAGGACCATATACTTTAGATAAATCTTTTGATGCCGTCATAGCGGCATAATAAATCGTTTCAAATATTTCTTTGTTCAGTTGTATCGCTTCTTCCGAATCAAATGCCATGCGCAATAAAATGAACGCGTCGGCCAGACCCTGAACGCCTAGTCCGATAGGACGATGGCGCATATTGCTGTTGCGGGCCTCAGGGACCGGGTAATAATTGCGGTCAATTATTTTATTCAGGTTGTGCGTGGCAACATAAGTAACTTCAAATAATTTCTGGTGATCGAATTTCCCGTTCTCAACAAAACGCGGTAATGCAATGGAAGCCAGGTTACATACCGCGATCTCATCGGCGGAAGTATATTCTACTATTTCTGTGCAAAGGTTAGACGACTTGATCGTGCCCAGGTTTTTTTGATTTGATTTGGAGTTGCAGGCATCTTTGTACAACATATACGGGTTACCTGTTTCCACCTGCGACTCAAGTACTTTAAACCAAAGCTCCTGAGCCTTTATTGTTTTGCGGGCACGTCCCTCCTGTTCGTAACGGGTATATAATTTTTCAAACTCTTCACTATGGCAATCGGCCAGGCCGGGCGCTTCATTAGGACAGAACAAAGACCAGTCTTCATTGGCCTTCACACGTTTCATAAAAAGGTCAGATATCCACAAAGCGGTGAACAGATCGCGTGCGCGCATTTCATCCTTGCCATTATTTTTTCTCAGATCAAGGAACTCGAAAATATCAGCATGCCATGGCTCAAGGTATATCGCGAAACTTCCCTTACGTTTACCTCCGCCCTGATCAACATAACGGGCGGTGTCGTTAAACACACGTAACATTGGTATAATACCGTTAGATGTTCCGTTCGTGCCGCGTATGTATGAACCTGTTGCACGTATATTGTGAATGCTCAATCCTATACCTCCTGCTGATTGTGAAATCTTGGCGCAGTTTTTAAGTGTGTCATAAATTCCGTCAATACTATCGTCTTTCGTTGTAAGCAGGAAACACGATGACATCTGGGGCTTTGGAGTACCGGCATTAAATAATGTTGGGGTAGCGTGTGTGAACCAGCGCTCACTCATCAGGTTGTAGGTTTCAATAGCCGCGTCAATATCGTCTTTATGAATTCCAATAGATACACGCATCAGCATGTGCTGCGGACGCTCAGCCACACGTCCGTCAATTTTTAAAAGATAGCTTCTTTCAACTGTTTTAAAACCGAAATAATCATACCCGAAATCCCTGTCGTAAATAATAGTGGAGTCAAGTATTTCCGCATTCTTCTGAATGATCTCATGAACATCCTCGGCAATAAGAGGAGCTTTAAAGCCTGTTTTCTTATCAACGTAGTTATATAACTTCTCCATGGTTTTGGAGAATGATTTCTCTGTATTCTTGTGCAGGTTAGACACGGCTATGCGTGATGCAAGCAAAGCATAATCGGGATGTTTCGTAGTCAATGATGCAGCGATCTCAGCGGCAAGGTTATCAAGTTCGCTGGTGGTAACGCCATCATAAAGACCCTCGATCACCTTCATGGCTACCTGCGCAGGATCAACATGTATTGGCTCCAGGCCGTACGATAATTTCTGAACACGCGCTGTTATCTTGTCGAACTTTACCGACTCGCGCTTACCGTCTCTTTTTACTACGAACATAAAATTTGTTTTTGGGAGTTTGTGATTCTAAATTAAGGTGACTTTACAGGAGTTTTACCCGCTGACCGGTCAAGTAATTAACAATGCATAGTTAAAAATCCTCATCGAGTTTGAAGACATTATCACCCTTCCCCACACCCACACTGGCTTTCTTATATTCACCCACGCGCTTTTCAAAGAAGTTTGTTTTTCCCTGCAGTGAAATAAGTTCCATGAAATCGAAAGGATTGGTGGCATTATACACCTTGCTGTAACCAAGTGCCATTAACAGGCGGTCGGCTACAAACTCAATGTACTGGCACATCATTTCGGCGTTCATCCCGATCAGGCGAACGGGAATAGCATCGGTCACAAATTCCTTTTCAATTTCAACGGCATTCATAATAATGGCCTTTACCTGTGTTTCGGGAAGTTTGGAGACCAACTGATCGTATAGAAGACAAGCGAAGTCACAGTGCATACCTTCATCGCGGGAAATGAGTTCATTAGAGAAGCTTAATCCCGGCATTAATCCGCGCTTCTTTAACCAGAAAATAGAGCAAAAGCTGCCGGAAAAGAAAATACCTTCAACAGCGGCGAAAGCAACAAGACGCTCGGCAAACGATCCGTTTGATATCCAGCGCAGGGCCCACTCAGCCTTTTTACCCACACACGGAACAGTCTCCATGGCGTTGAACAATTTATGGCGTTCTGCAGGCTCTTTAATGTATGTATCAATTAACAACGAATAGGTTTCGGAATGGATATTCTCCATCATGATCTGGTAACCATAAAAGCAGCGTGCTTCGGGGTATTGTACCTCATTCATGAAATTAACTGCAAGGTTCTCATTCACTATGCCATCGCTGGCAGCGAAAAATGCCAATACATGTTTAATGAAATGGCGCTCATCGTCATTTAACTTGTTGGTCCAGTCGGCCAGATCCGGCGAGAGGTCAATTTCCTCCGCAGTCCAAAAACTTTGTTCGCATTTTTTGTACATTTCCCATATGTCTTTATGCTTGATAGGAAACAGTACGAATCGTTCTTTGTTTTCCTGTAAAATTGGTTCTACCATAAATTTAAATTTCTTAATAGGTTTTTATATCGTTTTATTTATATCTCACCTCTAAACCAAAGCCGACAATCTCCCTGTAAAACATCTGTTTCACGATTAACTTCCACATAAGGACGACGATTGTAAAATTCGGTAGGCAAATGTTTGGAAAATTTTAAGAGCAGGCAAGTATTTTAAATTAACATTTGCTCAAAGTTTTAAACACGGAGCTGTTAGTGTATCAGGCAATTAGCCCGTACAGCCCGTCCACATTGAAATACAGGCTTTGTTAAAAAAACATTAAAAAATTCTTTGAGAAAATCCGGTTTTTACTTGCACAGAATTTTTTTCTGACAATATGGGATTTGAGCGTATTGCAAAAAGAATACATCCGACAAAAAAACAGCCAGAGGGGCCGGTCACCACCAATAATCTTTTCTTGACGGATGCCCGTATTTTTTAAACCTGGCAAACACTTTTTTGTACCTCAAAGGAGATGATCTCAGGGGTATGTGCTTTAATCCCACCATGTATTTTTCGGCCTTCCATACATTGCCGGGAGCGGAACGCCAATTCACCTTTGTATCATCCAAATGAACGACCCTGTACTCAGTTATTTTCCCGGTATTATCTATATATGGATCGTAATAACTCCAAACGAGGTCGCGCACAGAACGAAATACCGGCTTACGTCCATGCAATCCTTCGTCCCTGGAACGGGCAACAGCTCCCCACCGGCCCTTTTGTTTAAAAATAAAAACAACATGCCCGAGGCCATCCTGACTTTCGAAACTGATCACAAGAGGAGGAAAGTCATTTTGCTCAAGTATGGCTGCAGCTATGAATGTAGCCTCATAACAATGGGCCATACCTGACATAAATGCAGAATAGGCAGATCGTAACGTTTCCTTATTCCTTTCACTTGAACATATTTTTAGTTAGACATTAATTTTTATTCTTTTTTGAGTTGAAAAAGCATCCGGAATTTAAAAATTTCACTTGCGAGCTCTATGGCTCAACTCTTTGTCCTTGATGCTGATGTCAGTTTCATCTGCG
>JACPDY010000159.1 GCA_016183775.1 Bacteroidota bacterium | reverse complement strand
TTAAAACACTATTGCCTGAAAAGCAAAAATATAACCAGTATCAACAAAAAAGCTCCGGTTATTAACAATCGGAGCGTTTTGAAACAGAAAATTTTATTGCGATTTATTGACCGAAGAGATTACAGGAAATCCCTATTTAGTTCCCAAAACAATTTTCATCTCCACCCTTCGGTTCAGGTTTCTACCTTCTGTATTATCCGATTTATCAGGATTTTCGTTAGGTGCCACGGGATGACTTTCTCCCTTATAATCAAGACTCATCCTCTTTTTATTTATTCCGTTTAAAGTAAGATATGTTGAAACAGCCATTGCTCTCTTTTTCGATAATATAAGGTTGTAGGTATCGCTGCCCTTTGAATCAGTATAACCGGTAATTTTTACTTTATGGGCACTGTATTGCAGAAGATATATGATAAGCTTATCTAATTGCGAATTACTTTCTTTACTTAATTCATATTTATTGAATTCAAATAATATATTACTGAACGCAGGAAGGTCAATTGGGTTACCCGGGGATATTTCTGTATTGTTTTCAGCTAATGTATTATCCTGCGAATTTATATGCTGCCGCATATTGTTTGTATCATTTGAATTAGTTGCCGTACGGGTAAGATCATTTTTTTCTGAATTATTGTTATTAACGGTGAGAGCAGTTGTAGTTGTATTAGCTGTAGTATTATTTAGTTTCCGCTCTGTAAAATGAGCTTTTGCAAGCATACTTGCTGTTATACTTTTGTTTTTACCGGCAAGAGAATCGAGTATTCTTATTTGTTTTTTGCTTATAGTGATCCTTCCTGATGTATCGGCGTTGCTGTTTGTTAGTATACTTCCATTCGCATATTCCACGATCACACCAAAGGTTGTTTTACTCAGTAAAGTACCGGTGATTCTTTTGTTTGTTTTTGCCAGCGAGTCTAATATATGAAGTTGATGTTCGGTGAATGCGGTTTCGTCTGCGGCATAGTTTGTTTCCTGGATCAGAATATTTCTATGAGAAGCACGCGGGTCCCTTGCGCTAAAATTCACCTTATTTAAAGCATAAAGGGTGATGCTTTCATCAACTTTTGCAAGCGAATCCAGGATCCGAATCTGCTGGTCGGTCAAACCGATAGATGAAATTTCATTTTTTGATATATTATTCTTGTCGGAAACATTTTGACCATCCGAAATAAAGTTTGTATTACTAAGATCACTGATAGTTATCTGCTTTTTAGCTTTAGCCAATGAATCCAAAATAACAAGCTGCCGGTCGGAAAGCATGTCAGTTAAATTAAGTGAATTGTCTGTTGTATTCGTCGTGTTGTTCTGAAAAGCATTAACTCTTTTACTGATGATAGCTGCGGAAAGGGTTTCCTTTACTTTAGTAAGCGAATCCAGCTTATGGAATTGCTGGCTGGTGAGCATACCTTCAGTCAGATCAAACTTTTTTTCCTCCACCACTATAATGTCACCCGGTAAGGCAGCAGGCTCAATGGTTGCAAAATTTGTCTGATCCAGGGATGCCGAGGTAATACTTCTGTTGGTCTTCGCAAGTGAATCCAGAATATGGAGTTGCTCGCTCGTCAGCGCGCTTTCCGTTACTTCGAACTTATTGCTTTGAGATGCGGGTCCGGATACAGTGTCGGATTTATCAGGCACAACAAAATTCGTTTTACTGAGGGCTTCAACTGTAATGCTTCCATTGGCTTTTGCCACAGAGTCCAATATTTGTAACTGCTGACTTGTTAATGTTTTTGGAGTTTTTACGTTTTTAACCGGAGAGCTGGTTAGCAAAACAGGTTGATTTGCATTGAAAAATTTAGTTTTATTCAGCGCGGCTGTGGTAATTTTTCCGTTTACTTTAGCAATCGAATCTAATATGTAAAGTTGTTGCATAGAAATACCGGGTTCAATTATTTTATGATCAATTCTCTGCGCAATATTTTCATTTAACAGAATATCTTTATTTAAATTGGCAAAATTTGTCTGGCCAACTGTAATTGCTGTAATTGCTCCGTTTACTCTTGCAATAGAATCAAGTATACTTAGTTGGTCTGCACTGATCTGTTTGCCTCTGAAATCAGCCCGGAGGAGCATTTCGGCGGTTATTTTTCTATTGCTTTTGGCAATGGAATCAAGCAGGTTAAGTTGCTTACGATTAAGGTTTATTGCAGCCAGGTCTTTATTGCTGTTAACGACTTTATCAACTGCAATGGCAGTTATATTATGGTCGGCTCTTGCGATAGAATCCAGTTTTTTAATATCGGATAAACGAAACGGTAATTCGCCGAAACTTGTTTTGCTGATCGCTTTTCCTGATATTTTTCCGTTTTTCCTTGCCAGCGAATCCAAAATATGCAGTTGCCTTGCATTAATATAAGCCAGAGGATTCTTGCTTATTTTTTGATTCAGTGCAACAATAGTTGCATTGACCGAATCATCGTAAGTGATCTTTTTAAAATCAACATTCAGGCTTTTTAATGCGCTATCACTTTCCGTATTTTCGAAATCAATAAAATATATGTCTTTTTCACCTTTACCATTTTCTTTGAAAGAGGAATAGTAGCCATGCTTCATATCATCTGTGACCACAAAGGAAAAATCATCATCTACATCATTGATCGGGTAGCCGAGGTTTTTGGGTTTTGCCCAGGCTCCATTCTCATAATCACATACGAAAATATCATAGCCACCTAATGAATTATGTCCTTTTGAACTGAAGAATAATGCCTTGGTATATGGATGAACATATATCCGGTCTTCGTCAAAAGATGTGTTGATGTCCGGGCCAAGATTAGCAGGCTTGCTCCATTTGCCTTCTGCATCAAGTGCTGACATGTAAATATCTCTTCCTCCTTCACCCCCGGGCCGGTCGGAGACAAAATAGAGTGTTTTTCCATCAACCGATAGGCAGGCGGATGATTCATGAAATTCGGAGTTGATTTCTTTGATGTTACTTAATTTTGACCAGCGACCTTTCAACTCTGACAAAAAGATATCGCCTCCGTTAGCATCCCTGTATATGAACATTTTTGTTCCATCGAATGAAAGTCCGGTTATGGCATCATTTGTTTTTTTATTTATACCACGCATGGGTCGGGCTTTGCCCCATTTGCCGTTTCTCTTGTGTGAAACATAAATGTCTTCGTAAAACTGCCCGTCTTTTTCAGCCCGTCCTCCACCTTTTGTAGTCGGTCTTCTTGTAGTATAGTAGAGATCCGATTCATCCAGGCTTATAAAAGGGTCATATTCAGCATAAGGTGAGTTAATGGAATCACCCATGTTAAGTAATTTTACTTTTACAGGGTTTTTGTAAAATTTAAGAAAATTCCTGCATTCATCAATTTTTTTATAAGCTTCACCAATGTCCTTTTCCTGGAGACGGGATAATTCAGCGATCTCTAACGGAGCTCCTTTTGTTTCAGGCTTTAATTCTTTTTTGACTTCGAGAATATATTTTTTGTATTCTTCGATTGCGCGTTCAGGATTATGATTAACCTGGTAGGCCTTTCCAAGATAGAATCTTATTTTTGGGTCGATTTTTTTGCCGGTACCAATGAGTGCCTTCTCCAGGTATAGGATTGACCTGGATTTAAACTTATTTATATTAAGATAGCAATAGCCCACCTTAAAATTCAGTAAAGAGTTATCCGGACTTATCTCAAGAGCTTTGAAGTATTCCTCCAGAGCCTGTTCATATTTTAGCGGACCCAGGGAGAAGATGAAATCTCCGCGCTTTACGTATTTGATTGATTTTTCAGAAAGATCATTGTCAAAACTAATTAACTCGGTTTTAAATTTTGAAACAACGGTATCTTTCTTTTGAGCAAAAAGACTATGCCCCCCAGTAAAAAGCAGTATCACTGACAGGTAAATATAAAAGGAGCTCTTGATCTGTTCCGGTTTTTTCAAATCTTACAAAGTTTAAAAGCTTGGAACATAATTTCCGTTTTCTTTCATATATATTATTGATATTTCAAAGGCTCCTCTTCCGCGCGTGTATGTGGAAAGTGCCGAGGTGTTAATATCATAGCTCATCCGCAAAGCATATTCCTTGTAAACTACAGCTGTTTGAATGATGAAAGCGTCTTTATACCTGTAAAATGTTCCCAATTGAAGATGAGTGTTATACTCCACCAGCAAATAATCTCCCATGATACCGATATTCATTTCGCGGACATTTGTCTGCTGCATATATAAAAGAGATGGTTCAACTCTGATCGTTTCGTTTATTTTTATTTTAGAACCTCCGTTTACTAAAAACCTGACGGGCATCCTGTTATTTACCCCAAAAAAAGACTCTTTGGGTACCGTAAGATGGAAAGCTGAAATGCCCATGTAAGGATTTAGCTTTCTTTCTTTATCCGTATTGAAATAATAAACCCCGAAGTTAACATCAGGTAAGAAATAGGAGGTAGATTGAAAATTCTCCAGGCTCGAAATATTCTGGTCAAAGCCCCCGCTTATCATTGAATATTGGTTGTCAAAGGTAAGCCGTGACACGTCAATACTCTTATTGATAAAGCCAACCTGCAAACCG
The DNA here is from genome assembly GCA_016183775.1 of Bacteroidota bacterium. Taxonomy (NCBI): domain Bacteria; kingdom Pseudomonadati; phylum Bacteroidota; species Bacteroidota bacterium. Next base: position 9,210 of record JACPDY010000159.1, on the reverse strand, counting down.
GTTGCAAGATGATGGATCTCCATAGGGTCAGATGTAACTTCATAGGCGCAGGATAAAGCAAATGAAGTTGTTTTCATATTCCCGCTTCCGGCTTTATTGTTCATAATACTTATGCCATATCCGAATTTTTTACCTGGTATATCGAATGACGCAGCCTGGTTTACAAAAGGATTTTTCAATAGTGAGCTCCACTGGGTCCTGTAATTAAGCTGCCCCCTGTAATTACCTTTAAACATAGCGGTCATAGCAGGATTTAGCAACATAGGAGATGAGTTGAATTGCGATATATGATTATCCTGTTGTGCAAATGCAGAAGAGGATAATACCAAACCAAGGAATACTGATCCCCGGTTCACACAATATCTGATCTTTTTAACCATAGACAGTTGTTTTAAGTGTTTACCTCAGCAACGTTACGTCCCCGTATTTTTCATATACCTTACCATCCAGTGTGATCGCATACAACGTGTATACATAGACTGTGGCAGGCTGCATCATTCCGTTCTTTGTTCCATCCCATCCTATATTCTGGTTATTGGAAACAAAGAGGAGTTCGCCCCATTCATTATAAATTTTCAATTCCAGTTCTTTAACAGGTCCGCCTCTTACTTTCAGCACATCATTTTCTCCATCTCCGTTAGGTGTAAAAGCAAGCGGAAGCACCACAGGAGTAATATCGTGCAATGTAATATATTGGCTCAATGTATCACTGCATCCAAACTGACTAATAACGATTTGTGTAACTTTTATTTCTCCGGAGACACCATAGGAATGAGAAGTGTTTTGTGTAACAGCACTGCTACCATCACCGAAGTTCCAGTTCCAACTGAAAGCCCCGGTTGAATTATCAGTAAAGTTGACCACCTCCAGAACACTTGGAGTCGGATTGCCGATTATGAAATCAGCAATAGGATTTGGGTGAACAACAAAGATACTAATGAGTGTATCGGAATATCCTTTGGCCGTTGTAATAATCAATGTAACGGTATAAGTTCCCGGATAAGAATAGAAATGTTTCGGACTTTGAGCAGCACTTGTGTCTCCGTCTCCAAAATTCCAAAGCCAGCTAATGATCGTATCCGCGGGCGCTACAGTTGAGTTGTCATTAAATGTAGTTCCCTGGATCTGACAGTTCCCCACCGGGCTGAATGTTGCAGTTGCCGCGCTTGAAATAACCACTTTGCTGATTGTGTCTTTGCAGCCATTGTCTGATGTCACAATTAATGTTACTATGTAAGATCCGGCTATATTATAGGTGTGTGATGGATCTTGAGATGTGTTTTGAGTTGTGCCATCCCCGAAATCCCATACCCAACCGGCAATACTTCCGCTCGTTATGGTTGTAGTATCATTGAAATTAATAAGCTGACTTCCTGAGTTAGTATTATAAGTGAAGTTCGCATTTGGCTTTGGATATACTATTGCTGTATTTACTATTGTATCCTTACATCCTTTTGAAGTTGTAACAATAAGTGTAACGGTGTAGCTTCCTCCTATAGCATATTGATGGGTTGGGTTCTGTAAACCTGACGTGTTTCCATCTCCAAAATTCCATAACCAGGTGCCAATAACATCGTTTTTCACGTTACTGGTATCGGTGAATGCAACTCCTGAATAACTGCACGCTGAGGTATATGTAAATCCGCTTTTAACTGAATTGATCGAGATCGTTTTTGAAATTGAGTCACTGCAACCTGTACCTGATGTTACGACTAATTTAACGGCGTAGTCGCCGGTGGCGCTATAACTATGGGTAGGATTCTGTATAGATGAATTTGTGCCATCTCCAAAGTCCCATTTCCAGCTCGTGATAACGCCGGGAGAAACAGTTGAGGTATCTGTGAATGTTACATTAAGGCTATTGCAATTGGCAGTGAATGAATATCCGGCGGTTGGTGTAGGAGAAATAGTCACTTTTACACTGTCAGTTATTTCCGCACAACCATTTGTGGATTTTAGAATTACATACACAGATCCGCTTGCAATGTCAGCCGCGCTTGCAGTGTATGTTGCATTTAAAGATGCTGCGCCCGGACTAAATGTTCCTGTTCCTGTAGTTGACCACAGACCTGTAGTGGTACCTCCATTAATATTTCCCGTTAATGATGCAACAGGATTTTGATTACAGATATTCTGATCCGCGCCGGCAATAACAACTATTGGTTTTGATGTCCATATTATTCTGACAGTATCACTCTCCGGTAAGCAGCTTCCGTTGGAAGTGGACGTAAGCACTAAAGTAACCGCACCTCCGGTGGTATCGGAAATGCTTGGAATATAAATAGGGTTAAGTGTAGTGGTATCAGGAAAGAAGATTCCGCTTCCGGATGTTTTCCATACACCTGTACTGGAGCCTCCGGATACGCTTCCATTTAAGAATACATTGAAACTGTCGTAACATACATTTTGATCAGGACCCGCATCAACAATTGGTTTTGGAGCAATGTTAACAATAAGCGTATCAGTTACAGCATTGCATAATCCATTTCCTGTAGTAGTAGCTATTAATATTGATTTTCCTATCGCAATTTCGCTGGCAGAAGGGGTATAGCTTGGGTTTGATATGGTATTATTGGGATTGTATGTGCCGGTTCCGATTGAAGACCATGAAACACCGGTTGCGGTGGTTATATCACTATTGAGAGATATAACAGGATTGTTGGCACAAACTCCTGAAGGAGTACTTGCCGTAATTGTTGGAGCAGGAGTGATGGTGACTTTAATAGTATCGGTTCTCACAACGCAAGCAAAGGTTGAAGTAAGAATTAAATCTACAGTATGTAAAGTTGTATCTGAATTTCCGAATACATAATTAGCATTAAGGGTTGTATCACCAGGCAGGAAATATCCTGAACCTGTTGTACTCCATTTGCCTGTTGAACTGCCGCCTATTACAGAGCCATTAAGAGGAACCCGGGCATTTGCACAAGCCATTTGGTCGCCTCCTGCGCCAACTATAGGTATAGTAGTGATCTTAACATTCATTGTGTCTTTTACGGCAATGCATGATCCGTTGTCGCTTGAAGTGAGAATGATCGAGAATGTTTTAGCAATACTATCGGCCGGGCTAATAGTATAAACCGCGTTGAGCGCAGAATCGTTTGGTGTAAAATAACCGGTACCGGTTGAACTCCACTTTCCTTTTGTAGCACCCCCATTAACAGTACCACTCAATGAAACAGTTGCTGTACCAAAGCAAATTGTCTGATCAGAACCTGCATTTACATTAGGAGCGTCAGTTATTGTCACTACTAATGTATCTGTTATTGCGCAGGCATTAGTTGAAGTAAGTATCAGTTTTATGATGCCGCTTGCAGTATCTGCTGCATCAGGAGTATATACCGCATTCAATGTGGTTAAATCAGGAGTAAATGTTCCACTTCCGGTGCTCGACCAGATTCCGGTTCCGGAAACACTGGATATGGTTCCGTTCAGAGCTATGGAGGTATTGTTAGCACAAACAGTTACATCTGTCCCGGCATTTACTTTTGGCAGCGGAGTGATGTTAATTACTACTGTATCGTTTACAGGAGTACAGGTTCCGTTATTAGAAGAGGTAAGGATAAGTTTAACAATTCCGGTGGTTGTATCAGTCACACTTGGTGTGTACACGCCATTAAGTGTTGTATTATTAGGTGCAAATACGCCGGTTCCGGTTGTGGTCCAAATCCCGGAAGTTGATCCCGCGGAAACAGTTCCAGCTAAACTTACCGCATTCCCACTGCAAATAAACTGATCGGGACCTGCATTAACAATTGGTGCATCTGATATGGATATTTTCATAGAGTCAACAACGCTTAAACAGGTGCCATTGTTAGTTGATGTCAGAGTAAGTATAATATTGCCCGAGGAGGTGTCGGCTGATGAAGGGATATAAGATGCATTTAATACTGAGGCATTGGGTGTAAATATTCCTGTGCCTGAAGATGTCCAGGTGCCAGTTGTAGCACCACCGGAGACACTACCATTTAATGTAATTGTTGCATTGTTTCCACAAAGACTTGTGTCACGGCCTGCATAAACAAATGGAGCATCAGTTATTGTAACAACAAGAGTATCATATGTGCTAAGGCAAGTACTGAAGTTGTCAGACGCCAGTATTAATTTGATAATACCTGCCGCTGTATCAGCATTACTGAATTTATAAGTAGCATTTAATGATTGATTGCTCGGGAAGAATGTTCCACTTCCTGTTGAAGTCCATTTTCCGGTCCCGCTACCCCCCGTTATAGAACCATTTATTGAAACCGGTGAATTGGCGCACACAATTTGATCAGCGCCTGCATTTACTTTTGGTGCAGGAACAAAATTTAAAGTCAACATGTCGGATACAACAAGACAGTTGCCATTATTGGTAGATGTAAGGGTAAGATCAACGCTTCCATTGAGTGTATCAGCAGAACTTGGTGTGTAAATGGCATTTAATGTTGAGTCGTTCGGAGAGAATATTCCGGTACCGGACGTAGTCCATTTTCCGGTTGTTGTTCCACCGCTAATGGTTCCATTAATTGAGACCAATGGGTTGTTGATACAGAATGTTTGATCTGGGCCGGCATTTACGATCGGAGCAGGGGTGATCGTTATTTCCAATGTGTCACTATTCACACAACCTCCGGAAGAAGTAAGTGTAAGGAAAACATTTCCGGAAGATTTATCAATGGCGCTCGGATTATAAGTGGCATTTAAGCTGGAGTTATTAGGTGTAAATGTTCCGCTGCCATCAGACGACCATGTACCGGAAGTTGAACTTCCGCTGATCGATCCGCTAAGGTTTATCAAAGAATTATTTGCACATACAATTTTATCAGGTCCTGCATTTACAACCGGTTTCGATTTGAATGTTATGGTCGCTATATCGGTAACAGCGTTGCATGGGCCATTGTTTATAGAAGTAAGCGCAAGAATTACAGATCCCGCTGTAGTGTCTGCAGTGCTCGGAATATACACTGCATTTAAAGTTGAATCGTTTGGAGAGAAACTTCCGGAACCTGTTGTGCTCCATTTGCCCTGCGAGGCACCTCCTGTTACTGAACCATTCAGTGTAACTGTTGAAGTTTTGCACACCGATTGATCAACCCCTGCGTTAACTTTCGGTTTTTTGATAATAGTAATATTCACTGTATCTATTGCTGCAAAGCAATTGCCATTGTTGGTTGACGCAAGAATTATTTTAACATTTCCTGAAGCCGTATCAGCTGATCCGGGAGAATAGGTGACATTTAAGGAAGTCTGGCTTGGAATAAATGTTCCGTCACCGAGCGTGAACCATTTTCCTGTTGTGGTACTTCCGGAAACGGTACCGGTAAGGTTAACATTAGCGTTATTTGCACAAACAGTTTTGTCAACACCTGCATTAACTGCAGGGGAAGGGGTAAGCGTGTAAACAACTGAATCAGATGTATTGACGCAGGCATTGGTTGAAGTTAAGATCAGTTTAACGCTTCCTGCAAGTCCGTCTGCCGCACTTGTACTATAAGTTGCATTTAGTGTAGTGTTGTCAGGTGTGAAAATTCCTGTTCCGTTTGTCGTCCAGATACCGGTGGTGGTACCCCCGGAGATATTTCCTTGTAATGGGATGTTGGCATTGTTTGCGCAGAATGTAAAGTCCTTTCCGGCATATACAGTAGGCGGATTACTCATCGATAATTTAATTGTATCGCGAACAACATTACAATTGCCGAAGTTAGTAGCCGTTAATACCAGGGTAACTTTGCCGGCTATACTGTCGGCGAAGCTGAAGTTGTACGTTGCATTGAGAGTAGAGTCGTTTGGTGTAAATGTTCCGCTTCCGTTGCTTGTCCACTTTCCTTTCGTAGCTCCCATAGTTACATTACCATTCAGCAATGCATGCAAATTATTTGAACATAAATTCATATCGGGTCCGGCATTCACTACCGGTGCAGGAGTGATCGTAACTGTTAATGAACTTGTAGCAGGGCAGGTGTTGGTAGCAGTAAGAATCAATGTGACAGAACCGCTTGTTATGTCGGCTGCATCCGGAATATATGTGGCATTTAGTGTGGTTGCGTTTGGAGTGAATGAACCTGTGCCTGTTGTGCTCCAGATTCCGGTAGTTGCACTGCCTGAAACAGAGCCATTGAGTACAACAGCAGAATTATTTGCGCAAACGGTTTGATCAGCTCCGGCTATGACAGTTGGTAATGGTGTAAACGTAATTTTCAGGGTATCATATGAAATGGCACAAGGCCCGTTATTTGTGCTTTCCAGGAAGAAATTGATCGTTCCTGCAACGGTATCAGCAGTTGATGGTATATAGCTTGCCGTTAATGTAGTGTTATTGGGATTGAACGTTCCGGTTCCATTGGTTGTCCAAATTCCTGTACCACTTCCACCGCTAACTGATCCTGCCAGCGCAACATTATTCCCTTTACATACAAATTGATCAGCACCTGCATTTGCAATTGGGGAAGGCATTAATGTAACAATGATAGAGTCTTTGCCGGCAGGGCAGCTTCCGTTGTTGGTTGATAGAAGTTTTAAAATTACACTTCCGGCGGTTTTATCGGCTACGCTGAATGTGTAAGTGGCATTCAGAGAACTTGCGCCGGGGGCGAAAGTTCCGCTACCGCTACTTACCCATTGGCCGGTACTTGTTGTTCCTGAAACAACTCCATTCAGCGAAATAGTATTTGCAGTTGCGCAAAGAGTTGTGTTGGTACCTGCATTAACAATTGGTCCTGGAGTAACAGTGATCTTTACGGTATCTGTTTCAACAATACATCCGGAACCACCTGTAGATGACAGAACAAGATTTACTGTTTTAATAGTTGTATCACCAGAACTTAAGTTGTAAGTACCATTTAAAGTGCTGGCTCCGGGAGTGAACGTTCCTGAACCTAAAGTTGACCATAATCCTGTGCCGGCGCCACCGGTTACTGATCCCGCAAGCTGAACAGAACTATTTACGCAAACAATTTGATCGGGGCCTGCAACAACAACCGGAGATGGTGTATAATTGATCTTCATTGTGTCCCTGACAAGAATACACGTTCCATTATTTGTTGAAGTAAGTATAAGTGTTACGGAACCTGCAGATGTATCGGCAGTGCTGGGTGTGTAAGTGGCATTTAGAGTTGTGTTATTTGGAGTAAAAATTCCTGTTCCGCTTGAGGTCCATATACCTGTGGTCGTTCCACCACTTATTGTTCCGGATAATGTAACTGCAGCATTATTTTTACATGCGAACTTATCGGTTCCTGCATCGACATGAATGGCATCAGATATTGTTACAGTCATTGATGCTGAATTAGGACATAGACCTGACGAGGTCAGGGTGAGGGTGACTGTTCCTGCAGCAGTATCAGCACTACTTGGAATGTATTTTCCATTTAATGAAGTTGTATTCGGTTTGAAAAGCCCCGTTCCGCTTGTTGTCCATGTTCCGGTTCCCGGAGATTCGGTTATATTTCCCGCCAATTGAACAGTATCGTTATTAGCGCAAACGGTTTGATTAACACCAGGATTGACTGTCGGAACATGTTTTAAATTAATTTTCACCGTATCAGTCACAGCAGTGCAACCTCCGTTGAATGTTGAGGTAAGTACAAGTTTTACGCTTCCAGCGCTGGTGTCTGCAGATGAAGGTGTATATACAGCATTGAGTAATGTCGCATTATCAAACGAACCACTACCCATACTTGACCAGATTCCGGTTCCGGATCCGTCTATGATGCTTCCTGCAAGATTCGCCGTACTATTTCCGCAAATAGTCTGATCAGGACCGGCATTGGCTGTAGGAGCCTTGGTTATAGTTAATATTAAAGTGCTGTTTACCGTACCGCATGATCCATTATTGGTTGAAGTAAATGTAATCGTAATGGCTCCGGATGCTATATCTGAAGGACTTGGTGTATATGTTGCTCCCGGAGTTGTATTGTTGGGTGTGAATGTTCCGGTTCCGCTGCTGCTCCAGATTCCAGTTGTGGTTCCCCCTGCTACACTTCCGTTTAGAGTGATAGTTGCATTATTTGCGCATACCGATTGGTTAGATCCTGCAGTAACATATATGCCTGGGTTAATAGTAACTTTCATAGTGTCTGTTACTGCAACACATGTTCCATTACCTGTTGTAGTTAACACCAATGTAACTGTACCGGCAGTTGTATCAGCTCCACTTGGTTTATAGGTGGCGTTAAGCGTATTGGCATCCGGAACAAATGTTCCTGTTCCGCTGCTTGTCCATATGGCACCGGTGGCGGTCGTAACTGATCCTGCAAGGAGAACATCGGATGCATGTGCGCAAACAGTTTGGTCGACCCCTGCATTTGCTGTAGGTTTTGGAGTAATTGTTATTACCATGCTATCTGTTGCAGGAGAACACAGGCCATTTCCGGTTGATGTAAGAGTAAGTGTTACTATGCCTGCTGTAATATCTGCTGCACTTGCTGTGTAAGTGGCGTTCAATGTTGTATTGCCCGGTGCGAATGTTCCACTTCCATTCGTATTCCACTGTCCTCCTGTTGCCCCTGTATAACTTCCGGAAAGAGTTGCAATGGCATTGTTCGAACATATGGATTGATCACTACCTGCGTTAACTGTCGGAGCATCCTGGAAGCTGATGATCATCATATCATTTACGGCATTACAGGTTCCATTCCCTGTTGTAGTTAATGTTAATGTCACTGAGCCCAATGTGGTATCAGACGAACTTGGAATATAGGTTGCTGTTAAAGTGTTTGGGTTGGGATTGAATGTTCCGGATCCATTGCTGCTCCAAATACCTCCGGTGGCAATGCTTACCAGGCCGGAAAGAAGGACACCCGGAGAATTGGCACAAACAACCTGGTCTATGTTTGCATTAGCTTTTGGTGCCGGAGTGAATGTAACTTTCATCGTATCACTTACAGCGCTGCACAGACCATTTCCGGTAGTTGTTAATATAAGGGTAATGCTTCCTGATGATGTGTCGGCAGGACTTGCGGTATAAATGGCATTTAATAACGTTGCATTATCAAAAGTACCTGTGCCCGAACTTGTCCATGTGCCGCCGGTTGCTGTTGTTATTGATCCTGATAAGTTTACTGTTGCATTATTCGAACATACAATTTGATCAATTCCCGCAACCGCAGTAGGAGCGGGATCAATTGTAATAACCATCGCATCGGAAGTGGCGGCGCAAGGTCCGGCCCCGTCCGGGTCGTTGGTAGTAAGAGTGAGGGTAACCGTACCCGCGGTAATATCCGCAGCACT
>JACPDY010000158.1 GCA_016183775.1 Bacteroidota bacterium | reverse complement strand
TATGCAAACGAAGATGTAATTCAACAGTATATTCACAATCAAGGCAATGAAAAAAATGTTTATAAAAGGTTTCATAAAAATCAATTAAGCTTGTTCGAGTAACGCGATACCTCGAGGCTCTGCCTCGGGGTTATTCATTAAACTACGATTATCTATTAGAATGAATTTACCGGAAGGGATGAATTGATCCGTTGGATTTTACGGAACAAAACAAATCCTAAATGTTTGAACGAAACAAGAATTCACGACAAAAAAACTACAACATGTTAGCAGTATGGACAGGATTATAAAACATATTGTCTTCGGATTATTTTTATTGATACTGCCATTATTCAGCAATGCAAGTGCGGCTGCAACTTATACCGTAACAACTATAGCGGCATCTGGCGCGGGTTCATTAAGTGCTGCTATTGCCTCCGCAACCACAAGTGGCGACAATATAGTATTTGCCATACCCACAGCTACGGGCAACCCTGCAACACGAACAATAACGTTAACAGGCGCACTGCCTGTAATCAGCACAGCAAATATTACGATTGACGGGACCACCCAAACTATAACCGGCTATACCGGTGTGTGCCCCAAAATAATTATCAATGTAAATTCCACTACACGCGATGGAATAAGCAGTACCGCGACCGGAACTGCCATTTACGGACTTTACATAAAAGGAGGGCAAAACGGTTTTTATACAACTAAAAGCGGAGCAATTGTAGGTGCTGCTGGAAAAGGAAATGTACTCAGCGGAAACAGCAATCATGGCATTTATGTAAATTGTGCAAGCACTTTTACAGGAATTACCATTAAAGGGAATTACATTGGTGTTGACACACTTGGCACATCGGTTGAGGTGAACGGAACAAGCACCTCTTTTCATGGAGTATACATTACCAATGCGAGTAGTTCATTATCAGGTGTTACAATAGGAGGATCCGCCTCAGGTGAAGGAAATATAATTTCAGGAAATGCCGGGAAGGGAATTTATATTAACTCCGCATCAGCTACCAGTTCTACAGGAGTAGTTATTAAAGGGAACAAAATAGGGGTTGATGTAAATGGAACTGCAGATCTGGGTAATGGTTCAGATGGTGTTTACGTTTATAAGACAACAGATTGTACAGTAGGAGGAGGCGGCACTTACGAAAACAATATAATTTCAGGGAATGCCGGATATGGTATTTATTATGACCCAACGATAGCTACTACTGCCCCCCATTTCGTTGTTAAAGGAAACTACATTGGCGTAAATGCGGTCGGAACAGCATCTCTTTCAAACACCAGCGGAGGTGTTTACTTGCTCTCAACAGGTAGTAATAAAACGGTTGCCATCGGTGGAACTGTTTCAGGGGAAGGGAATGTGATTTCCGGAAACGGGGGAGATGGCGTTAGTCTATCATGCACGTCTGTGCTTGCCATTACTGTATATGGAAACAAAATAGGCGTGAATGCCGCCGGAACCGCTGTTCTTGCAAATAACGGACATGGATTAATAATAACCTCAGCTACTTTTTCATCATGTATTGTTGGTGGTTCGGGAGCCACTGACGGCAATATTATTTCCGGAAACAGCGGGAAAGGAGTTTACTTAACTACCACCTCATCTTCAGCCGGCTCGGTTATAAAAGGGAATAAAATTGGCGTAAATGCTGCGGGCGATACTGATTTTGGAAATGGTGCAGATGGAATTTATATTATAAACCAGACGGACTGCACCATAGGGGGAAGCACTGCGGCTGAATCGAATGTTATCTCAGGCAATACCGGATACGGCATTTATTTTTCAGCCTCGGTAACTACTACTGCTCCGCATATTCTTATTAAAGGGAATTATATAGGTGCAAGTTCGGATGGTACAATGGGCTTTTCAAATAGCAGTGGCGGAATATACATGCCTGCCGGAGCCGGTGCAAAAACTGTTTTCTTAGGAGGCAGTGCTTCCGGTGAAGGAAATATTATTTCCGGAAATGGGGGTGCCGCCGTTGACTTGAATTCTTCTGGAGCTATAACAGCTACTATTTATGGCAATAAAATAGGTGTTGATGGAGCAGGAACATATGCAATTGCAAATAGCGGGAATGGAATTTCCTTAAACTCGGGTTCAGGGGGCCTTACTGCAACAATAGGGGGCTCCGGTACCTATGAAGGAAATACTATTTCAGGAAATACTTCAAACGGAATTCTTCTGACTTCTGGTTCAACTACAGTGGCAACTATTAAGGGTAACATGATCGGAACAAATTCTGCCGGAACCTCAGCTTTAGGAAATTCAGGTGATGGCATTCAGATGGCGAACAGTGGTTCTAATCTCGCGTTAACAATCGGATCCTCTACTGCTGGTGAATCGAATGTTATTTCCGGTAATTCCGGTGATGGCATTGATTTGGTAACAGTGGCATCAGGGAGTATTACATGTAATATTAAAGCAAATAAAATAGGAACCGGTTCTTCTGCAACGGAGTCGATGGGGAATGGAGGTTATGGAATACGCACCTCAGTGAAAGACGTTGTTATTGGAGGATCTCTGGGAGCTGACAAAAATTATATCTGGAACAATGGAACAGAGGGGGTATTGGTTACTGGTGCAACAACAACCAACGTTTTAATCAGCCATAACAGTTTTATGTGTAATTCAACAAGTAGTGGCATTGGGGGTATCGTGTTAGTTAGCAGTGGAAACGCCAGTAAGTCCGCTCCGACAATTTCATCTGCAAATACCACGACGGTTACCGGCACATCAGGCGCAAATGACAGTATTGAAGTTTACCTTGACGATATTTGCTCAAAAACGGAAGGCCGATATTTCCGAGCTGCTACTAAAGCTACTGCCGGAGGCGCCTGGACTGCCACCGGTTCTTTCAATGGATGTGTAACTGCATTGGCTATCAATCCTTCTGCTCCGCGAAACACCTCTCAGTTCTCATCGTGTGTTTCAACCGGAGTTTTACCTATAGAACTGCTGAATTTTACCGCTCAATACAAGGAGGGTGCAGTTCATTTGAACTGGGTAACTGCTACTGAGACCAACAATAGTTATTTTACTGTTGAAAGATCTTCTGACGGGATTCGCTTTGAAATTATTACTAATGTAACAGGGGCTGGAAATAGTTTATCGAAATTAAGTTACAGCAGTATTGATGCGAAGCCTTTGAAAGAGATTTCATACTATCGCTTAAAGCAAACAGATTACGACGGAAAATTTACCTATTCTAAAATGGTCGCTGTTGAGAATAAAGATGATAGCTTTTTGCTTATATACCCTAATCCATCTGATGGCGGTCCGGTAAGTATTAGTATGAATATGTTTGCTGAAAACGAAGTCTTGTTGGTGTTATATGATTCATTCGGCCAAACGGTATATTCTAAAATCGTTGTTAATGGTGATAATGACCATTATCTCTCAGCCACTATAGGTACTGAAAGTGACTTTGTGCCCGGAGTGTATTATGTTGTTGCCACAAGTAAAAATCAATTGTTCAGGAAGGTACTCGTTGTTTCCGAAAAAAGTAATTGATTTCCCCTTTTGATTGCCTTCTTTTTCGTAAAATCCATTTCAAATCCTACGCTTATAACCCTAATATTTTCATACCTTTAGTTATCGTATTTTAAGTTGAATTATAATTAGTAACATGTATGGCAAAATCAGACAATTTCCAATCGCCCGATTACTATTTAATGGATGAGTTGCTCACAGATGAGCATAAAATGGTTCGGGATACAACACGTGCATGGGTAAAAAAGGATGTGTCCCCGATCGTTGAAGAAGCCTGCCAGAAAGCTGAATTTCCCAAACAATGGATAAAAGGGCTTGCCGGGATTGGTGCATTCGGCCCATATATACCGCAGGAATTTGGCGGTGCAGGTCTTGACCAGATCGCCTATGGATTGATCATGCAGGAGCTGGAACGCGGTGATTCCGGATTACGTTCAACCGCCTCCGTTCAGAGTTCGCTGGTGATGTATCCCATTTATACTTTTGGAAGCGAAGAACAAAAAAAGAAATATTTGCCGAAACTGGCCACAGGTGAATTGATGGGTTGCTTCGGATTAACAGAACCTAACCATGGATCCGATCCTTCAAGTATGATCACCAATTTTAAAGATAAGGGAGATCATTATTTGCTGAATGGCGCTAAGATGTGGATATCAAACGCTCCCTTTGCCGACATTGCTGTTGTCTGGGCAAAGAATGATCAGGGAGAAATTCAGGGCCTGATCATTGAGCGCGGAATGAAAGGGTTTACAACTCCTGAAACTCACGGTAAATGGTCGTTACGGGCAAGTGCTACGGGTGAACTTGTTTTTGATAATGTAAAAGTTCCCAGGGATAATTTAATGCCCAAAGTAAAAGGATTGAAGGGGCCTTTGAGCTGTCTTAATTCTGCACGTTACGGAATATCATGGGGTGCAATCGGTGCCGCGATGGATTGTTATGACTCAGCGCTGCAGTATTCCAAGGAGCGTATCCAGTTCGGTAAACCTATCGCGGGTTTTCAGCTCACGCAGAAAAAATTAGCCGAAATGATCACCGAAATTACCAAGGCACAGTTGCTCTGCTGGCGCCTGGGAGTTTTGAAAAACGAGAACCGCGCAACACCGGCCCAGATATCAATGGCCAAACGCAATAGTGTGAACATGGCTCTGCAAATAGCACGTGAAGCACGGCAGATACATGGTGCCATGGGGATTACAGGTGAATATTCAATTATGCGCCATATGATGAATCTGGAATCGGTGATCACTTATGAAGGGACACACGATATACATTTGTTGATAACCGGAATGGATGTAACAGGTATAAATGCATTTCAGTAAACGCACCCCACCTATATCCTCCCAGGGGAGAACTTTAAAAGTAAAAAGGGAGAGAATAACGAAAAATGAAATTTATTAGCGCTAAGAGGTTGTTTAAATTTATATGAGCGCATTTTTTTCTCAGACGAGGTACTTTTACAGGCAATAGCTCAGCGACCTCTTGCCGAAAAAAAGTAACAGGGCAAATACCCTGTGGGTATTTGAGCCAGGATTGAGCGATTGTCAAGGAAAAAAGGCGCCATAGCAAAATGCAGGGATAAATTTTAAATAACCTCTAAGAGCACCTGAAAATTTTCATCACAGAGATAATTTTAGGAAGGATTATGATAATAGAACAATTATACACCAATTGCCTGGCCGAAGCGGCTTATTATATTGAGTCGGAAGGTGAGGCCGCGATTATAGATCCGATAAGGGAAACCGGGCCCTATTTGCAAAGGCTTAAAGGCAAAGATGCTAAACTCAGGTATGTTTTTGAAACGCATTTCCATGCCGATTTTGTTTCGGGTCACATTGACCTTGCCGAAAAAACAGGTGCAAAAATTGTTTTTGGTCCCCTCGCGGAAACTACATACAACGCCTATAACGCTAAAGACGGAGAGATATTTAAAGTCGGAAAGCTGCAGATAAAAGTACTGCATACTCCCGGCCATACCCCTGAATCATCCTGCTTTTTATTGATCGATGCTTCCGGAAAGGACCATTGCGTATTTACCGGTGATACTCTGTTTGTGGGCGATGTTGGCCGGCCTGATTTGCTGGATGGCATGATGTCGAAGGAAGAATTGGCCGGAATGATGTATGAATCGCTCAACAATAAACTTAAAAAGCTGGGAGATGATGTGATCGTGTATCCTGCCCACGGTCCCGGTTCTTCTTGCGGTAAGAATATAGGAAAAGAAACCTGGAGTACGATCGGTCAGCAAAAAAAAACGAATTATGCGATGCTGGAGATGAACAAAGAGAAATTCATTCAGCTCGTGGCTGGCGGGCTCAGCGCGCCGCCTCAGTATTTTTTCAGTGATGCGGCCATTAACAAGACTGGGTATAATAATATTGATAAAGTGCTTGAACAAAATACACAGGCTATGACTGTTGATGAGTTTAAAGAGGAAATAATAAAAGGCGCTTTGGTTCTTGATACACGTGAAGCGGAAGAGTTTGAAAAGGGATTCATCAAAGGTGCCATAAACATCGGGCTCAACGGTCAATACGCGATATGGGTTGGTACACTCATTGATATTAAACGTCCGCTCGTAATTATTGCGGTTCCTGGTAAAGAAGCCGAATCAATTTTACGATTGGCGCGTGTGGGATACGAAAATGTAAAGGGCTATTTGAATGGTGGTATTGTCGCATGGAAAACAAGCGGTGAAAAACCGGAAACACTATCATCGGTTTCTCCTGAAGCCTTTGCTGCTGTGGCAAATAGTGATAAAACAACCGCATTGGATGTCAGGAAGCCATCGGAGTATGAAAGTGGTTATGTAGCGGGAGCCGCTAATATTGAATTAGCACAATTGAATAGTATGCTGAAAGTCTTGAATAAGGACAGGTCGTACCATTTATATTGCGCCGGTGGATACCGTTCTATGATAGCGGCCTCGATTATGAAGGCGGCAGGGTTTAATAATATCACTAACGTATCCGGGGGATATGGAAAAATAAAAGGAACAGGCATTAAAATTGAGGTGGTTAAAACTGTTGTATAATAATGTTTTTATCCGGCTGTTTTTCACATGAAAGGCCAATGAGTATTAATAGTTCCGATACACGCACTACAGAGATAAGCATTAAATGCGGAAGAGTTTTTTTGCGTCCCGACAATATACTTTGCATTGATCTGAAGGAAGATTATGTTGTAGAAATGACAGATCAGGATGAGATCAATAATGCGATCGGGAAGGTCGCTAATGGGGGTAAATATTTAGTGCTTATTGTGGGTGGTAAGTACACATCATTCAGCCAGGAAGTAATTGAAAATTCAGCGGCTCCCCAGAACTTCAAACATACACTTGCCGATGCCTTTATAATCAACTCAACCCATCAGCGTTTGTTGGCCAACTTTTACGTAAAGGTTGTTAAACCACCCGTTCCAACCCGTTATTTTGAAAGGCAGGAAGAGGCCGTTGAATGGCTGCAATCGCTTTTTAAAAAATGACCTGCCGCCTATATAATGGCAGTAGGTTGAATCATTTGTCCCGTATCCATGTTTGATGAATCTGTTCAGGGATTAAATTGATATATTTATAGCAAGAACCTATTATTTTTGAATGGGACAACGTGAACCCAAGGGAGCGATTTATACTGAAATTTTTACTACATGGCTGGACGAATCCGGCATTTGCAGAACTGTGGTTAAAAAAAACGGAGTGATAGGATTGACAGATGCACAGGAGAATACCATTGTTGTCGGAAAAGTTTCCGGTGATAAATTAAGGCCATTACTCGTTGATCTTCGGAAAATAAAGTCTATCGATAAGCCAGCCCGCGATCACTTTGCTATGCATGGCAGGCAGCCGGGAGTATGCGCTATAGGCATGTTGATCAGAACACCTTTAAGTAAAGTCATTGGAAATTTTTTTCTTGGAATAAATAAGCCGGTGGTTCCCACCCAGCTGTTTAATTCGGAAGCAGCAGCATTGGAGTGGTTGAAAAAATTTATTATAAAATCATAATTCAGAAGTATGAGCCGGAAGAGGGATGGAGTTTACAGTAAAGTATGCAGGATGATCGGAGTTCCTGTCAATAAGAAAGAAAAAGACAAGGAAGCCTTCATGATCAGGGCATTGACTAAAATTGAAAAAGAGTTTAAACAGAATAAAACGGCCCAGCGGAAAACAAATAAGCGGATCAATAACATTTTGAATGTGGTTGAAGCCTATGCAAAGCTTCAATTCGATAGAAAATCTTTTGTCGGAACTTCAGGTGATGATTTTGATGCACTTGCCACAGGTATAAATATGCTGGGGGAGGAATTGCAGTCATCCACAGTGTCACTTAAGGAAAAAGAAGTGCTGTTCAGGGAAGTGCACCACCGGGTTAAGAATAACCTGCAGATCATTTCCAGCCTTCTGAGCCTGCAAATGGATGGGCTTTCCGATAAAAACTCTATAAATTTTTTCGCCGATAATACGCGGAGGATAAGATCAATGGCATTGGTCCATGAAACGCTTTATCAGTCTAAAGATATTTCGGGAGTGGACTTTGCCTGTTATTTGAAGGCTCTTGTCTTATCGGTCAAAGACTCTTATAAAAATGAAAAACCTATACGTGTGCTTCTGGAGGCGGAATCACATCATTTAAAAATTGACACAGCCATTCCCTGTGGACTTATTATCAATGAGCTTATCACCAATAGCTATAAGTATGCTTTTGATGGAAAGGAAGATGGAGAAATTCTTTTAAAGTTTACAAAGGAGAACGTGAAAGGGAAGCCCGGAAACTATAAACTAAATATCAGAGACAATGGGATTGGTCTGTCGAGGAAATTTGATATAAATAAATCTACAACACTTGGTTTGCAATTGGTTTCTATGCTCACGGAGCAACTGGATGGGACATTTTCGCTGGAGAGCAATAAAGGGGTTTCATTTACAATTGATTTTCCGGGGTAGTATAAATTTTACATCCTGCTGTATTTCCGGGAAAGAATCGCCGGATTATTTTGAGCGTCTGATTTTACTGAATGACCGGTAATGTAAAATAAAAAGTTGCTCCTTTGTCAATTTCCCCCTCTGCCCATGCTTTACCTACATGTTTGGTTATTATACGCTGAATGATTGCAAGGCCAATACCTGTGCCTTCAAATTCTTCAGAGCTGTGTGATCGTTGAAATATACCGAAGAGCTTGTTTGCATAGGCTATGTCGAATCCAGCTTCATTATCTTTCACATAATAAATGATCCGGTTTTCTTCTTTGTCGGAACCTATTTCTATCTGAGGATCAGCTTTTTTTGTCGAATATTTTATTGCATTTGCTATTAAATTGATCCATACTTTGTAGTAGGTAAAATAATTAGTTAAAATGAATAAACATTACTGTTTTTATATACTCCCTTTTCCTTGATAATTTGGGCGAAAGGCCGGTTCTCAATTTTACTTTCAAGCCAGGCAATAAAATCGAAATAGTGCAGGATTTTTCCCTCCGTTTTTATTTTTGAGAGCGTTAATAATTCATTTCGAACCTGTTTCATTATTGTTATTAATTCATGCTTGTTATTAATTGCAATTATTTTTCCAATAAATGCCACCATTATTTGATCAAATTTAAAATTACGCTTCGTCTTCATAATATAGCGATGAGTGGAGCGGAGATGTAATTCAATTATATCATAGCGTTTTAATTCATAATATGTAATCATGCGGAGTATCATAGTAATTCCACCAAAGTATTGATCAGGTATATATTTATTCGAATCATTTATAATTTCATTGAACCAAAAGATTGCTTTCGAATAGTTTCCCAAACCAAAGTTCATAACAGCCAGATTAAAGTATAAGATGGAACTGGTATAAGGATCGAGGCCCTTTTGGATATAGCTGGCATTTTTTTGAATACGGTTCAAAGATATTTCACCTTTTTTAAATTCACCGGATTGTATATAGATGTCCAGCATGTTCAGCTCAATTAAAGATTTTCTGTTATATGGAATATCCAATCTGCTTACCTCCTTATGGGCAAAGTCTACCATTTCGTTTTTAGAGATCATAGCAGATGCATTAATCAGACGGCTTAAACTGGAGCCATATTTATCTCTCCAGATCTGGAGTTGCAACATACTTGGATTTTGTTTAACTAATTTTAAAATCTTCGTCCCAGTAATATAGCTTTCGTAGTAGTTGCCGGTTATAGTATAGTACATCAAAAAGTAATCCAGGTAAAAATAGTTCATAAAAAAGGAATCAAGTATGAATCGCTGTTTTTTTAGTTCATTTAAACTGTGGGCCCTTAAATAGCTTATTTGACGAGCTGTTAACCGGTTCCCTGTTATTCGCGTTAATACGAGTATTCGGCGAATTAAATGTACCAGTTTGGATCGTTGAATAATTTTATTGGATAAGCATTCCGTTTCTTCCAGGATTTTTTTTAAACTGTTTTTTTCGGCATCAACAGTATTTCTTAATTTCAATATTTCAAGTTTCAATTCTGTCAATTCGAAGTCATCCGCTATCTGACCTGCTTTTAAAAGCCATTCTTTCTGATCATCAAATAATCCTTTGTTGGCAAGTATTTCTGCCTGGTGCAACATTGTTAATACACGTGCATAGGGAGATTTTTTTAAATGAAACTGATGTAATGCATCTAGTATTAAACCGTACAGCAAATGCTTATTTTTAGCAAATTGTGAAGTGAATTTTTTTTCATTATTCTTTTTTAGAATGTCGGCATCAGTTATTTCGGAGTTTTCACTTATGGTTTTATAAAGTCTTAGTAAGTTGTTGTCCTTTTTATGTTTTGATAAATAAATAACCACATACCTCTTCTCATTAACTTTTAAAGATTTTACCAATCTTAGTAGCTTCGATTTCTTATTCGGATTAGTCATTATTTTATTTTTATTGAGTTTAAAAACGTTTAAATTAACATAAAATAATAATATTTTGTATCAATTGGTTCAATTTATATAAATCGGATTAGTTATATAATCCTATTAATCAGCTTGTAACTCTTTAGTCATTGTAATACATTTATAACACATAAATGTCAAGCATGCGATTCAGCAATCGCGAATAAAAATAAGTATAGTTCATCCGGTATATAATAATTAATTCGTTCATTATTGCCATTAAAAACAGATAGCGGAGTAGTCTTTTGGGAGGGGCAAAGCTGTTGTAATAAAGTTAATTTTTTCAACAATACAAAACTAAGATGAAAATAAAAGCAAATCACATGCGCTCTTTTTTACTTATTTTTTGCTCAATGGTTTTTACAGGAACTTTCAGCGCTAAAGGGGATGAAAAACAGGTCCGACAATGGATGCAAGGCCGTCCCGTAAAGTTTTTGGAGAACCAGGGGCAAATGGTTGATATGAATGGTAAGCCCGTACCTTTTGTATTGTTTAAGGCCGAAGCCCCCGGATTGGATATGTATATTACTGAAAAAGGATTGACCTATGTTTTTATTAAACATAAAGAAGAACACGAAAGGGATGAAAGGGAAAAAGATTATTTGAATGCAATTCCCGAACTTAAAAATAGTGAAAACATAGAAATAGAATGGAGCCGCGTTGACATGATTTTAAAAGGCGCGTCAATCAAAAAAGAGAATATCATGAAAGAGGGCATGTCGGGTTGGGTTAAGAATTATTACCTCAGTAATTGCACTGATGGCATACGTGATGTGCATGCGTATGAAAAAATTACAATAAAAAATATTTA
>JACPDY010000157.1 GCA_016183775.1 Bacteroidota bacterium | reverse complement strand
ATACCTATTCCTGGAGCAATGGTTCTACCACTCAAAATATAAATCCTTGTCCGGTATCAACAAGCACATATACAGTTACAATAAGAGATAGCGGAGGAAGCACATCCACTTCAACGGCAGTGGTGACAGTCCATCCTGCGGTAACTGTATTGATCACTCCAACCAATATAAATTGCAGCGGTGCTTCGACAGGCTCTGCAGCCGCGGCAGGAAGTGGCGGCAGCGCACCTTATACGTATAACTGGAGTAACGGAGTTTCAGGTTCTGCGGCTTCGGGTTTAACGGCGGGAACTTATACAGTTACCGTAACCGATAACAAAGGTTGTACAGTAAACTCAACGGCGACAATAACCTCTCCTCCCCCATTAGCAGGACAATTTACAAAGGGCACTGCTAATTGTACAGGGTGCGGCTGCAAAGAATGGTTAATGGTAAATGCTACGGGAGGCACAAGCCCCTACTCCTACTCCTGGCCGGATGGTTATGTGAATAGATACAAAAGTCAACTTTGCCCGGGAGCATACAATATAAATATTACTGACAAAAATGGGTGTAGTGTGAAGATTAATCTGACAGCTCCCTGATGATATAATTTTTACCATTGTTTCGAAATAGTTTACAAATGAACCTATGAAGCAAAAACACATCAGCACGTTACTTATTTATCAATTACTATTAGCAACTATTGCTTATAGTAACAAACCTGTTGATCCCCAATTAAAAACCAGCGTGCAACAATGGCTGTGTGAGCAGCCCGTAAGATTCCTTGAAAACAAAGGACAGATAACTGACGCCAGCGGCAAACCATTGCCATTTGTTTTCTTTAAAACAGAAACCCCCGGCCTAAATATGTTTGTTACTGACAAGGGGCTAACATATATGTTCATTAAAACACATGAGAAAGAAAAAAATGATCATAAATATGCGGGCAATAAATTTTCACAAAGAACAGAACAACCGGAACAGGAAGAAATAAAAACGGAATGGACAAGAATTGACATGTCCTTAAAAGGAGCGACTATCAAAAAAGAAAATATTTTCAATGAAGGTATGAGTACCGGATTTTCACAATATTTTTTGGCTCATTGTCCCGATGGTATTACTGATGTCCGCAGTTATGAAAAAATAACCATAGAAGAAATTTACCCGGGAATTGACTGGGTTCTGTATAATTCTGATAACAAGGGATTCAAATATGATTTCATTGTTCATCCGGGAGCAGATCCTAAACAAATAGAACTGGTTTATTCTTCGCTCTTACCTTTAAAACTTAACAGCAATGGAAATATAGAAATAAAAACAAACTTAGGCACACTTACCGAAAATGCTCCTGTAAGTTATCTCCGTAAAAAAAATAGCCCACACGGAGAATCCCAGGATGAAGTCATATTGACTCAATTTATAAAAAAATTAAACTTCAGGAATGACCAGGGTGGTTACGATACATTCATACAATTCCATTTTTTAAATGACCTGAATGGTTCTGAAGAAGCAGACCTCATCATTGATCCGCAACTTACGTGGTCAACCCTATATGGAAGCAATGGCCTTGATGGTTTAATGAGTATAGATTGTGATATCTTTGGAAATATATTTATTACAGGGTATCTGAATCCTCCTGCTTCTAATATTCCTGTATTAAATCCGCTTGGCGGAGCATATTTCCAGGGAACTTATGGAGGCGGACAGGGAGATGTGGTTATCCTGAAATTTAGCAATACCGGAGTATTACTTTGGGCCACATATTACGGAGGTACTGTAAGCGAGGGAGGAAATTTTATTTGTACCGATCTCACCGGAAATGTATTTGTAACAGGCGCTACGAACTCCACCAACTTCCCTGTGTTCAATGCACTCGGCGGAACTTATTTCCAGGCAACGAATGCCGGCGGGTTTTACCCGGGAGATGCATTTGTTTTGAAATTTAGTAATTCGGGAGTGCGACTTTGGGCCACTTATTATGGTGGAACGGGCGCTGAAGATGGTAATTCCATTTGCACTGACCTTGCAGGAAATATATTTATTACCGGCTGGACCAGTTCTGTCAATTTCCCTGTTTTAAATCCGCTTGGAGGAACCTATTTTCAGGCAGCTAAAGCCGGCGGAGACGATGCCTTTATTCTAAAATTCAGCAATACAGGTATTCAACTCTGGGCCACTTATTACGGTGGAACAGGCAATGATGAAGGTGTCTCAATATGTACCGACGCATTAAACAATATATTTGTTACAGGGAGTACATACTCTACCAACTTTCCAATAATGAATCCTTTTGGCGGCACATACTTCCAGCCGGCAAACGGGGGTGGAGCCTTCACAAAAGATGCCTTTATTCTCAAATTCAGTAATGCAGGAATACAGATTTGGGCTACATACTATGGGGGAAGTGGTAATGAAGGAGGCGCCTGGCGTTTAGGGTTTTCAATATGCACTGATCTTTTAGGAAATATATTTGTTATAGGGTTCACATCCTCTTCTGCAGCCACCTTCCCTCTTTTGAATCTGGCCGGCGCTTATTTTGATAATACATTAGGTGGAGGCTCCGATATCTTCCTACTGAAATTCAGTAATGCAGGAGTATTGCTTTGGGCAACTTACTATGGAGGAAGTGCGGGAGAAAACACCTCTGCTTTTCTTACTTCCGATAATATTGTTGTCGATCCTTGTAATAATATTTATGTAAGCTTCCAGACTAGTTCTACGGATGTAACAGTAAAAAACTCGTGCAACCTTGACTATTTCGACAACAGCTATAATGGAGGTTCCTACGGTGGAGATCTTTTTATTGTCAAATTTAATGCTTTAGGTGCACTTCAATGGGCTACTTATTTTGGTGGAAATGATAGTGATGTACGGGGAGCATTGGCCATAGACAGTTCCGGCAACCTTTATAGTTCGGGCGAATCCTGGGGAATAATTAATCATCCTTTTTTAAATCCGGGCGGAGGAGCATTTTATGATAATACAGCTAACGGAAGCGACGATGGCTATATTGCGAAGTTTATTCCTTCTGTTGTATATGCCCAGAATCAGACAAACAATACTTCTTGCAGCCCTTGCAATGGAAGTGCAACTATAAATATAACCTGCGGAGAACCAAGCTATAATTATACATGGAGCAATGGCAGTTCAACATTAAATACAACAAGCAATAGTAATACCATAACTGGTCTTTGTACCGGTACATATACTGTGACTGCAACCGGCAGCTGCAATCAAACACAAACGGCAATATTTGCTATTACCGGTACAACATGTGTAAGCTGTACCCTGACAGGACAGATTACAAAAGGCACTGCCAGCTGTGCAAGTTGCGGCTGCAAAGAATGGGTAATGGTAAATGCCATTGGTGGAACAAGCCCCTACTCCTACTCATGGCCGGATGGCTATTCCAACAGATATAAAAATCAACTTTGTCCGGGAACATATTCTATAAATATAACGGACAAAAACGGGTGCAGTATGAATATTAGTCTTACGGCCCCTTAATTATTATTTTTAACTTAAATTAAAAAAAACGTGACGCAAGCCCATACAAACCAACTGTTCAGCATAAAAAAGACATTAATCCTTTTAATGCTTAACCTATTCATTTATTTGATCCAGGCTCAGCATAATATTGCCCCAGTTGATATTCAGAAAAGAAATACTGAACAAGAAACATTTACCTTACCTCGCGGCGCTTCGGCTTCGTCCAGCGCAGGCAACTATTCAACCACACTAAGGGGATCCGGCATGATGTTTACACAGAACAAAGGTCAGATAATAGATATGAATAAAGGTTTAAGACCCGATATTTTATACAAAGGAGAAGGCGGAGGAGCTGATATATATATCAGAAAAACAGGCGTAAGTTATGTATTAAGCAATGAAGCAAAAGTGATGCATGAAATAAAAGAGTCGCTGGAAGAAAAAGAAAAATCCGGAAGCATTACAACACAAGAAGCAAAAAAATTAAAACAAGAACTGGAAGAAAAGGCGCTTATCAAACTACACAGAACGGATATTGACTTTGTAAACGGAAATCCAAATCCTGATATAATTACCGCTAATCAGGTTGAAGGCGTTACAAATTACTATTTCGAACATTGCCCGCAAGGCATTACCGGTGTACGGTCATTTAATGAAGTAACCGTAAAAAATATCTATGACAACATTGATGTTAAATACTATGGGGAAAAGACAAATGGATTAAAATATGATATTATAGTAAATCCGGGAGGCGACCCTAACCAGATACAACTCAGGTATAGCGGGGCAGATGCTTTAACAATTAAGAATGGAGAATTAAAAATTAAAAATTCAGTGGGTGAAATAACTGAACAACTGCCAAAAGTATATCAAAATATAAATGGGCAAATTGTTGATGTAAGAGTCGAATACAAATTAACCCTCTCCCAGCCTGTCCTGAGCGAAGCCGAAGGAGGGAGAGCCGGAGAGGGGCTTGTTCGTTTTTCATTTTCAGATTATAATTCTTCATTCCCCTTAGTGATTGACCCATGGGCCTCATACTATAGCGGCAATTATGGAGAACTTGGCTTTTCAGTAACAACCGATCCTTTTGGCAACATAGCATTTAGCGGACAAGCAAGATCAAGTAATCTTCCGACCTCTCCCGGAGCCTTTCAAACTGTAGCCCCCGCCGGAAGAAATGTATTTGCAGTTAAAATGACCAGTACCGGCGCCCGGATTTGGGGAACCTATTACGGCGGGACCGGCACACAGGCCGCCGGTTGGGGCATTTCCGGTGATGCGGCAGGAAATATTTTAGTGGCCGTATCAAACGCTCCGGCAACCTTGCCTATGGGTGCAACTGCGGGCAACGTTGTGCAGCAGCCAACCGGAGTTGGCGGCGCCCTTGTAAAATTCGATCCTCTGCTGGGCCAAAGAGTATGGTCAACATTTTATGGAAGTAGCGCTTCCTATGGCAATGATGTTGTTACAGATGGAAACAATGTTTATTTATATGGACCAACCACATCAGCTTCCAACATTTCAACAGCAGGAACTTTTCAATTCGCGCTTAATGGCGCAAGTGACGTGTTTGTTGCAAAATTCGCTTCTAACGGAAGTCTCATCTGGGGAACTTATGTCGGAGGTTCCGGCGATGAAACATGTGGTGGTATTGCATACAACACACTTACTTCAAGTATTTATATTGGAGGTTACACAACTTCCACTAATTTCCCTGCAACCATTCATCAACCGGGATATGGCGGTGCAACGGATGCATTTATCTTTAAATTAAATCCGGCAGGAGGCCAGGTATGGGGTACGTATTATGGAGGATCGGGATCAGATTATGGAACTGTGATCGCTACAGATGGCCTGGGTAATGTAATAATCGGAGGCATTACAGGCTCAAATAATAGCATTGCCTCTGCCGGTTCATATCAGCCGGTAAACGGAGGCGGAGCCATCACCGCCGGAACTAACGATGGTTTTCTCGCTAAGTTCAATAGTGCCGGTGTTCGCCAATGGGGCACTTACTTTGGAGGCAACCGCTGGGAATTAGTAAATGGGCTTGATGTGGATGCTACAAATAAAATATATATTTCGGGAGAATTTGAAGATGCTGATTCCGGAAATTACCCAATCAGCGTTTGTGCATACCAGCCCGTATTTGCCGGACACGAAGACGCATATATAGCCAGATATGATCCAAACGGGAAGCAGCTATGCATCACCTATTACGGAGGATCAAAACATGATGAAGCAGCATTTGACAATTCGGCTTCTACAGGTGGAGGAAGTTTAGCTATATATGGAAACAACTTACACATTGTTGGTTGCACAGAAGGATCCTTCCCTGTAACACCGGGGGCTTTTCAAACAGCTTTTGGTGGACCAGAATCAGGTTTTGTTGAATTCAACGAGGCTTACATTGCACAGTTGTGTATAAACATATGCGAAGGAGTATCAGATCTAAACTTCACCGCTGTTCCAAACAGCGTTTGTAACAATACGCCAATTACATTTACTCCTTCCGTGAGCAATGTATGCGACACTTCAGGCTATAAATTTCAATGGACGTTCTCAGGTGCTAGTCCAGCAAGCTCTACAGCCATAAAACCTACGGTTACTTACTCTACTCCCGGCAATTACCCGGTTAAGTTAGTACTCACTACTGCTTGCAAAAAAGATAGTCTGACACAGACCGTTGTTGTTAATTCTTCCTGTGTAATTACGGCTGCAGCTACAAGTTCAACGATCTGTCCGAATAGTTGCACTAATATTACCGCGAACGGAGCAAATGGAACCGCCCCATACACTTACAACTGGAGTACCGGTGCCACTACCCAAACAATAAATGTTTGCCCGGCAACAAATACAAATTATTTAGTGACAATAACCGATGCATCAGGTAATAGCGCCTCTGCTCCGGCTTCAGTAATTATCCGTCCACCCTTAATTACAACTCCTTCCAGCACAAACATTACCTGCACAGTTACGGGCAGCGCCGGCATTACTGTCAATAGCGGGAGTGTACCATATACATATAACTGGAGTAACGGTGCGACAACATCATCCATTCAAAATATACCAGCCGGAAATTATACCGTGACTGTTACAGATGGAAAGGGATGTACTAAAACGAACGCGTTCACTATAACAAGCTCCAATCCTGCATCAGCTACATTCACTTCCACACCGGCTTGCGTTGGTGGTGTGGTAAACTTTGTACATACCGGCTCAGCGGGTACATACTATTGGTCAATTACTCCGACAAGCCCGGCCGTAAGCGGAACCACTATGAATTTTTCTTACACCTTTTTATCAACCGGAACTTATACTGTTACCCATAATACTACTAACGCAGGCTGTTCCGACAGTAAAACCGCTACTGTAACCGTGAGCAATTGCACCGGTCCTACAGTTACTGCTACCGGAAGCTCAGTCTGCCCCGGAGCCTGCGCAGCTGTAACTTCCAGTGGAGCAAACGGCACGAGTCCATACACCTATTCCTGGAGCAATGGCTCTACCACTCAAAATATAAATCCTTGTCCAATATCAACAACCACATACACTGTAACAATAAGAGACATCGTAGGAAACTCATCCACTTCAACGGCAATAGTGACAGTTCATCCTGCTGTAACTGTATTGATCACTCCAACCAATATAAATTGCAGCGGTGCTTCGACAGGCTCTGCAGCCGCGGCAGGAAGTGGCGGCAGCGCACCTTATACGTATAACTGGAGTGGCGGGGTTCCGGGTACAGGGTTCCAGGTTTCAGGTTTGTCGGCAGGAACTTATACAGTTACCGTAACTGATAATAAAGGCTGTAGTTCAATATCAACTACTACAATAACCTCTCCGCTGCCATTGTCAGGACAATTTACAAAGGGCACTTCCAATTGTACAGGGTGTGGTTGCAAGGAATGGTTAATGGTAAATGCAACAGGCGGAAGCAGCCCCTACTCCTACTCCTGGCCGGATGGTTATGTGAACAGATACAAAAGTCAACTTTGCCCCGGGGCTTACAATATAAATATTACTGACAAAAATGGCTGCAGTATAAATATTAATCTGACAGCTCCCTGATCTTATACCATAAATAGAAGTTCAATGGTATAATGCTGATCGAAAGGAGAATACAGTTTTTAAATGGACTAAATTATATATAGCATCGGTATTATTATTTGGCCGACTATTTAACCCTTTCCTTTAGCAGATCTATTAATGGCCTATTCTGAATCAGACTTTCTATCCATGCAGTGGTATCAAAATCTGACAGCAAATGTGTTCCCGCATGCTTGCTTATTGCAAGCAGATCATTACGTAATTTATTTAAACCATTATTTTTATTCTTTCCGGAGCATATAAAAACTTCACTTTGGAAAAACCGGATCAATCTTTTTTCAAATTTTCCTAAAAATTTATTTTTTAACAACCACCGCTGTGATGATCTGGAAAGACGTTTAAGTGCTTCGAGATTACCGGTCTCATAATTAATTATTAAGATAAATATCCGCGCCATAGCCTGCCCGTCTATCCTGTTCGGCTTATTGAAATTGATTATTCTATTCAGGTAGTGCATCGCTCCTTTGTACTCCCGTAATAAATAACTGGCAAAAAACAGGTTCCCTAATAGTACCACCTTCAAACCATCTCCTATCAACTCAAAAGAAACTAAGTGTCTGACACTTTCCCATGATGCGATTGCCTTTTGCGGCCTATATAACCTTATCTGGCCCGACATGTAATTAGATGTCAAACTAATGAATAGGGATTTCACACCTCTTGTTTTGATCTTGGATGGTAGACTTTCGAAAAATATTTTTGCCTTCAGGAATGCCTGTTCCCCCTCTTTATCAAGGTTTGAATGGTTGCAGGTTGCAATTAAACGACCAAGACCGGCAATGTAATTCTCGGAACGTAATTTTAAATTATCCTTTTCGCTTTCCAGGTAATCTACCCATTCCTTTTGCTGTAGATATGCCTCTTTACCCCATGAATCCATCAGCCGATACCTTAGAAAATGAATATGATAATAATAGCGAAGTGAAGAATAAGTAAGCGCTTTCTCAGGAGATGAAAGCAAACGGGAATTAAATATCTCCCTTAATTTTTTGTTCTTTACTTTACCACCATAAATATCATCGAAAGATTCAAGTTGCACAACAATGTTTTCATAGTCAAACGTATTTTTGAGACAATCGAAATAATGCCGGACCCGGGAAATTCCCTTACCTGCATAATGCCTCAACTCTGCGAAATTTGTTGTTTGTCTTATATTACGGACTTTCAAAGAGGAAGCGACCAAAAGATAATTGAACTGCTCATGCTTAAGTGCAAGTTTTTCAGCTTTCGCAATCAGCTTATTCGCTATTTTATTGAGTCGCTTGGCATACAGCAACTCAGCCTGGTATACCAGGTTTTGAATTTGAAAGTGTATTGCAGTATCGGAATGATACTCGGCAAGACTTTTTAAAATAGCCTTGGTGAGGTAATTTTTGGCCTTACTTACATGATGTGTAAATCCCTTTTTTTTGAGCTTATTCAGAAGCATATCTTCGTCAAATTCTTTAAGCCCATCCAAAATATCAAATAACTTTAAATAACTAAGCCTTTCATTACCAGTCTTTTTCCGGCTGCCAAATGCTTTAAAAAAAACTTTCTCCTGCGTATCAAGAGATTTTATAAGCCGGAACAATTCATCTGAATGCGTCTTCATTGACAAACTTATTTTAACCAATATAGAATTTGGCGGGAATATTTACAAACACTCATTTTCGGTGTAGTATCTATTAACTAAATTTGATTTGACACGTGCTCATATTATAGTTAAATTAGGTAAATTAAATGAGTTTCACTTAAGTTGTTCAAGATTATTCCTTTTAAATACAAAGCGGTTAAATAAACAATTTATGAAGAAATTTGTTGCAAAAAATATTAACTTCCTTCGCTTCCACTCTACCATTTTACCTGCAAAAATATCTTATTTGATCAATGTATTATTGGGCTCTGTTTTATTTGTCTCTTTCGGAAATACCAAAGCACAATCTTCTGGTACAAATACGAAAGTCTCCGGAAGTAATATGTTTTATTATGCACAAAGAGATCATACCTTTTCAGATCCGTCTTTTTCAATACCTCCGACAACCGACTCTGATAATTTATCGAAAAGTAAAAATCCAGCTGTTGGTTTTAATACCGACCTGAACCTGGCAGAACATGTAAAAACAGAATTATCGCAATCACAAAAGGAACGGATCAAAGAATCCCTGGCAAACAGGTCGGTCGGGTTCAGGAAAAACATGGGACAATGGAACAAGGATTTGCTGTATCGCGGACAGTCAGATTTCGGTGCAGTACACTTTCTTAAAGACGGGATGAAGTTTATTATTAACAGGGAAGCGGAAAATAAGCAACCAGAGAAACATTCTTTAGCCAAATTTGGGCCGGGCTCAATTGAATACCTGGTATGGAGCATGGGTTTTAAAGGAATGAACAATGATGTTCAGATCATATCGGAGCAAATGCATGAAAGCAAAACAAATTACCTGGTCGGAGATGATTTCAGCAAACATACACTTAACGCACCTGACTACGAAATACTCACTTACAAAAATTTATATGACAAGGTTGACTTAAGATACTACAGGTCGGATAAAAAATTGAAGTATGATTTTGTAATTGACCATAAGGGTGATGTGGACAACATTCAACTTTCTTTCTCCGGGATTCGATCATTAAAAATATCTGAAAATGGCAACCTGAAAATTGAAACCGCATGGGGCGTTTTGGAAGACAGAGCCCCAAGTTCATATCAAATGATCAATGGAGTTAAAACTGAAGTCGATATCCGTTACAATCTGATTGATAACCTAACGTTCGGATTTAAGATCCATGGGAATTATGACCCGGATCAACAATTGATCATTGATCCTGTAATATTAGATGTCGCGACATTTGTATTGGGAGCATTTGTTAGCGGCAATGATTATCTTTTTGGCTTCGATATGGATCCCGCAGGAAACATGTATGCCACAGGTCATTATGCTGATTTTTTACCCGTAACTGCTGGGGCTTATGATACAAGTTACAACGGAACATTCAGTAACACAGGCGGTGATGCATGGATTGCCAAGTTTGACCCAACGGGATCTAATTTAATTTACTGCACCTATATAGGAGGAAGCGGGTATGATGTAGGAAATGATATTACAGTCAATAATGCACAGGAAGTATTTTTAACCGGAAACACGAATGGCAACAATACAGCAGGCGGGGCTAATTTTCCTACTACTCCCGGCGCATTTGATGTCACATACGGCGGAGGAACATTCGTTTATGATGGATTTTATACAAAACTAAATTCGGCAGGCACTACTTTACTTTATTCAACCTATTTAGGAGGAAACACAGATGACCAGGGATTGGGTATCGGATTTAATAGTGCCAATGAAGTTGTAGTTTCGGGTTCAACAAAAGGGAATTTTCCTACAGTTAATGCGTATGATGCAGCTTTCGGAGGGGGAGTTGATGGCTATGTTGTTAAATTTAACGCAGCAGGAACTGTTTTGTACTCTACTTATCTTGGAAATGCAGGGGACCAATATGCAAACAGCGCAAAAATTAATAACGCGGGGGAAGTGTATGTGACAGGCTCAACATCAACGAACAGCTTCCCAACTATCGCAGGCTCTTATGATATCACCTTTGGCGGAACCGTGGATGCCTTCGTAACAAAATTCAATTCCGCAGGAAATGCTTTAGTCTATTCTACATTCCTTGGCGGGACAGGATCGGAAGATGGTACAGACCTCGTAATTAATGGTGCAGGTGAAGCTTTTGTTATTGGATGTACCAATGGGGGGTTCCCGACTCTTAATGCATATGATGCGAGCTTTAATGGAGGACTGGCAGACTTTTTTGTATCAAAGTTAAATTCAACAGGAACTACCTTAATTTACTCCACATATATTGGTGGGAATGGAAATGAACTATTTCCGACTACCAGTTGGGGCGAAGGACCAACACTTGTAATTAATTCATGTGATGAGGTATTTGCAGCGGGATTCTCAAGTTCAACAGATTTTCCAACTACGTCATGCGCCTATGATAAAACGTACAGCGGGGGCGGCTGGGATATAGTTGTTTTCAAACTGAGTTATACCGGTTCCGTTTTATTGTATTCCAGCTTTTTTGGAGGAAATGGGTTGGACTATTACATTGCTTCCATTGGAATTGCAAACGACAACAGGATCGGGGTCGGCTTCACTTCACATTCAACCGACCTGCCCACTACACCTGGCGCATTCAGTAGAAATGGAAACACAGGCGGTGATTGCCCTTTTATTTTTACAATGAGTGCATCTGATATAAAAACAGATTTTAACTATTCTACCGGCACCTGCAACCAGGTGAATTTTACAGATGCTTCTAACGGAAGTTGTGTCTGGCAATCTTCCTGGTCACCGATCGGATGGCTATGGGATTTTGGCGATGGAACCACATCAACACAACAAAACCCTTCTCACACCTACAACGCTCCCGGCTATTATAACGTCAGGTTAATTGTCGGTTGTCCCAAAGACACGATCACAAAAAAAATATTTATTCCTTCACCCGGTTCAGCTTATGCAGGCCCCGATGTGATCATTTGTTCAGGAGATAATGTTCAGCTGAACGCAAGCGGTGGAACTTCATACACATGGACTCCTTCTAGCGGACTCAATAACCCGAATATTGCTAACCCAATCGCAACACCCGTTACAACAACAAAATATGTAGTAACTGTTGGCGGAGCAACCTGTAATGTTACCGATACTGTGAAGGTAATAGTTGTAAGCAGTGTTACCGCCAACGCAGGACCTGATGTTAATTTTTGCCAGGGCGACAGTGTGCAGTTAAATGCAAGTGGAGGAAACACATATTTGTGGAGTCCTTCTACCGGCCTCAGCAACCCGAATATTGCAAATCCGAAAGCTGCACCCGGGACCACAACAACTTATACCGTTACCGTTTCTTCAGGAAGCTGTAGCGCTACTGACCAGGTGGTTGTAACCCGCAACACAATGCCAGTGGCAAATGCCGGACCAGACCAAACTATTTGTTTGGGCGGTAGCATTCAGCTCACCGCAAGCGGAGGAACAACCTATCATTGGAGCCCACCATTATTTTTAAATAATCCGAATGTTGCAAACCCAACTGCTTCGCCAACTGTCACATTCAAATATGAAGTTAAGGTTTCGAATGGAGCTTGCTTTGCTTATGACATGGTTAACATAACGGTTATCCCGCCTCAAACCGGAAGCGCTGGGCCTGATGCTGTTATATGCAGAGGACAGGGAACTAATTTAAATGCTACGGTTGGTACAACATTCACATGGACACCAACTACAGGATTAAGCAATCCTAATATTGTAAACCCTGTTGCGTCACCGACTATTACAACCGATTATATAGTAAGGATCAGCAACGGCAATCCGACCTTTCCATGCTCGGGCGCGGATGTTACAGGTACACTTGGCACCACTGCTCCAAGCGGTACTTCTCCATATGCCGGAACTGCCACGGATTACCGTATGCAATTGCTGTACCGCGCGGCTGATCTGAAAACTGCCGGTATTACGGCCGGAAAATTAAAATCTATCGCATTTTATGTAACAACCAAAAACAGTACCCAACCGTATTCAGGGTACACCATTAAAATGGGTTGTACCTCTGCCACTACTCTTGGCTTTTCATGGATTACCGGTTTGACCACTGTTATGGGGCCTGTTAATTATTCTTCTGCCTTAGGATGGAACACACATACACTTACTACGCCCTATAACTGGGATGGCACCTCCAACATCATTGTTGAAATTTGCTGGGATAATTCCACCGTTTCGGCTGCTGATGTGGTGGCCGGATTTTCTTCGGGGTTCGGGTCGGTGGCTTATGCTTCTAACGCTACTAATGCTGAGTCGGGATGTACCATCGCCGCTGTCGGGGGGTCGACCTTATCGCATCCTTCTACAAGATTTACTTATTGCAAAGGGGTTCCGCAGTTTTCCTGGTCACCTGCCGCCGGGTTGAATAATGCTTCTATTTCTAACCCCATCGCTGCTCCTGCAACTACTACTACTTATACTGTTACTGTTACCGGACTTAGCGGTTGCACTAAAACGGATGTGGTTACTGTGCAGGTGAATAGTTGTGGCTGTGTATTGTCCGCTCAAGCCAATGTGATCGCTAATGTGACCTGTAACGGGGGGAATAACGGCAGCGCTTCGGTTACTATCAGCAATGGTTCCGGCCCGTATACTTATAAGTGGAGTAATGGCAGCAGCGGGGTTACGACTGGTACTACTTTAACTCAGGTTGGCCTTAGCCAGGGCACGTATACTGTGAGTATCACCGAGGGGGCCTGTACGTCTATTTCTATTGTGTCCATCACTCAGCCCGGCCCTATTACTGTTACCAGTTCTTTGTCGGCCGCGGCCTGTAATGGTACTGCTGTTGTAACCGCTACGGGCGGCGCAGGGGTATTGACTTACAACTGGAGTAACGGGGCTACGGGGCAGACTGTGTCGGGACTGGCTCCGGGAACTTCGTATACCATAACTGTTACGGATGCGAATGCATGCACCGCTACTGCGGTTATCATGATCAATGCTCCGGCTAATTTTTCTACTTCCAGTACTAATATCAGCTGCTCGGTGAGCGGATCGGCATCGGTATCGGTCAGCAGCGGCACTTCTCCTTATTCATTTACCTGGAGTAACGGGGCTACCAGTGCTACTGTTTCGGGGCTCGCGGCCGGGAATTATACAGTGAGTGTTACCGAGGGCAATGGCTGTGTGACCACCAAAACGTTCAGCATTGCGGGTACGAGTGCCGCTTCGGCTACTTTTTCTAATCCATCGGCTTGCGTGGGTTCGGGTGTGACTTTTACCAACACCGGTACTACGGGTACCTATAGCTGGAACATTGGCTCGCCCATTAATGTCAGCGGCACTACCGTTA
>JACPDY010000156.1 GCA_016183775.1 Bacteroidota bacterium | reverse complement strand
TGGACATCTATACCGCAACCGGTTGTTACAACCTGTTTGAATTTTATTTCTTGCATTACGTTTCATGTTTTGCACGAAGTTAAATATTCATCCTCGGTTGGTGTGCTTCATTCTAGCTCATGACCATTTCATGTGTATATAGTTTATGATTATTTCTGCCTGTTTTGACTATTAAATATAGCAAAGGTTTAATCATATCGGAAGTTTTTTTAATTTGCATCCCCATAAATATCCATGATAGATAGTTAAGAATACAAAAAGGTAAATACCATGGCCTGGAACGACGATGATAATGATGACGATTTTGATTTTGATCCGGATAATATGAGCCCGGAGGAGAAGGAAGAGTTGGATAAAGAAATGAAAGAACGCCATAAGCGTATCTATCAGCATCCGCTTTTTAAAAAAGCCAAAGCGGTTGATGAAATGGTTGCGGCTTTAATAGAAAGTTTACCTGAGCAGGCGGGTGAAATGTATGGCTCTATCCTGCGTGAATCCTCCATGATGCTGGCTCCTAAATTAGCAGGAGCACTTGGCACGGACTCCTGGCTGCTGAGTATGCAGAATGCGGCGATCATCCGGTATCATGCGGAGTATTTAAAAACCGCAACTTCCGGGTTGAAGATGTTTGATGATGTGGATGTTAATTATACTCAACTGCTGAGAAGGGAAATGACCGAATTTCAGACCCTTTTTAAAGAATGGGTGCGTTCGCTCGATAAGCTGGATGATGAAGGTTACGAAGATGAATGGGGCTTATTTATAAAAAAATGATAAACCAGGAAAGTTAATTGAAGGACTACAAAAAATATTATATACTAAATGCTGCTCCCGAAGAGGTGTACATTGCACTTACAAATCCCTTTACCATTAAACTGTGGACCAACGAAGATGCCGTGATGAGCGCAGTGCCCGGAACGGAATTCTCCATTATGGACGGAAGCATTGAAGGAAAAAATTTAGAATTCAGTGAGAACAAAAAAATTGTGCAGGAATGGTATTTTGGTGAACAGCCGGCGCCTTCAATTGTTACTATTCAACTTCACCCGCATAAAGAAGGAACATCGGTAGAACTGCATCATGCTAACATCCCCGATGAAGCATATAATGATATCAGGAATGGGTGGGATACGGTTTATTTCGGGAGTTTGGCGGAGTTTTTTGATTAGAATTTACTGTTCGACCTCTCCTTAACAACAGGCTCGGCAGTAGTTTTTATGATCTTGCCTGTTTTGTCAAATTCGGTTATCACCTCGGTGGAGTCGTTCACACGTTTGGTCTCGGTACTTTTAATGCCATCGGTGTAACGCTCATTGCTTATAGACTTGCCAGCCCCATCATATATACCCTTGTATGTCAATTGCCCGTTTTCGGCATACATAAGGAGTTCGCCTTTTATCTTTGGCCCGTCCCGGTTTCTTTTCTCTTTAATATTTCCATTGGAGTAATAGGTGGTTGTGGG
This sequence comes from Bacteroidota bacterium, assembly GCA_016183775.1. Lineage (NCBI taxonomy): Bacteria > Pseudomonadati > Bacteroidota > Bacteroidota bacterium. The sequence goes on along the minus strand of JACPDY010000156.1, from coordinate 30,982 downwards.
GCCGTTTGGTTTGCCATTCAATAAAGTTATTTCTTCCTTTTTATTGCCTTCGGGAAAATAGGCGGTCCATACGCCTGTTTTTTTTCCGTTGGTGTAATATCCTTCTTCCACTATTTGTGTGTCGGTATAACCATATACTTTGGGCTTACGGTCTTTATTCAGTATGATCCAGAAACCATACGGCTTGTGAAGGGAGTCGAAGCGGTTGATGGTATCGTAATTAATGCCTTTTTCAAGGTAATATTTATATACGTTAAATACAGGCTGTGCATGGCTTATATGTAATGCAACAGATAACATGATCAGAATTGCAGCCTGTTTACCTAACTTGTTCATAAAGTAAAATTATAATTAATTTGTTTAAAACGATAGCGGGTGTTGGAATAGCCGACTATGTATATTCGAAAGGCTATTAAACAGGGCATTTCAGACATAGTTATCAACAAAAGCCTTATTTATCAACAATTTCAGAAAGTTTATGCCTTAAAACTTGCGTCGGATAAGGGTTTCGACTATATTCGCAGCGTTATAATAAATGTTTAACCCTTAACAAAAAACAAAATGAACAAAGCTGAACTAATTGATGCTATTGCCGGAGAGGCAAAATTAACAAAGGCTGACGCAGGTCGTGCTCTTGATGGATTTATTAACGCTACTACCAAAGCGCTTAAAAAAGGCGACAGAGTGGCGCTTGTAGGTTTCGGTACTTTCGGTGTTGCAAAACGCGCTGCAAGAACAGGCCGTAATCCACAAACCGGAAAAGCAATTAAAATTGCTGCTAAAAAAGTAGCGAAATTTAAAGCCGGAGCTGATCTTAAAAAATCAGTGAATAAGTAATTTTTGCTTTTTAAAGAAAAATCCCGTTCTGGTTAACCAGGGCGGGATTTTTCTCTTTAAACACCACCTTATCACAGGAATGAAGCACTCACTGAAAGTTGGATATTTCAAAACTATGCTCAGTTGGATTCATAACAAAGGGTAAATATGATTAAGCCATTCTATTGTTGTACAGGAGGCTATTATATCTTTGCAGGCAATGAAAATTGTACCAGGAACCATTTTCTTGTTTTATTTAATATTGACGAATGTTTTCGCCCAGGTTCCTTTTTCAATTCAAATTAAGCAATCACTATCCATAACAAATGCTCCCGCATTACATTCGGGTGTGTTTATTTCTTACAATAATAAATGGATATTCATTGGAGGCAGAAAGAACGGACTGCATGGCTTTCAGCCGCCCTTCGCATTCCCTGCCAGCAGTGTAAATGATAAAATTTATGTCGTTGATCCTCTTACTGATCAAAGCTGGAGTGTTTCAACTTCAACTCTTCCGAAGAACATCAGTGAACCAATCAACTCTTCAAACATGCAATTTTATTTATCAGATACTACATTGTATATGATAGGTGGTTATGGATGGAAAGATTCGATAGCTGACTTTATAACATTTCCGACACTTACTGCTGTCAATATCAAGGGGCTCATGAATGCTGTAATACAGGGGAACCCAATTGGCGGTTATTTCCGGCAGGTAAAGGATGAGCGCCTGGCGATTTGCGGTACGCATGTCCAAAAGATTGATTCCACTTATTATCTTGTATTCGGTCATCGGTTTGACGGGCGGTATGACAGAAGTTCAACAACCGGGTTTCATGTTCAGAGATATAGTAATGAGATCCGTAAGTTCAATATTGCCGACAATGGGACAAATCTTTCCATAACCAATTACAGTGCCGATCATGATTCGGTTAATTTTCACCGCCGCGACCTGAATATAATCCCGCAGCGTTACTTTAGCGGTGAGAAGGGCCTTACAGCATTCAGTGGGGTGTTTCAATATGACGTAAATTTGCCCTACCTGACATGTATAAATATTTCAAAAAACGGCAATACGGTCGATCAGTCATTTAACCAAAACCTGTCGCAATATCATTCGGCATATACTGCCATTTATGATTCGGTTCCCGGTAAACAGTATAATATCTTTTTTGGCGGTATAAGTTTATATTATATTGACACTCTTTCTAATGCGCAGGTTAAGGATACTACAGTTCCTTTCGTAAATACTGTGAGCATAGTTGTGCGTGACAAGAACAATACTTATACAGAATACAACAGTAATACAACAATGCCTGCTTTACTGGGAACTAATGCTTACTTTTTCCCTGCACCGGGTATCCAAATGATATCTAATGAGATTATTGATTATACGAATTTGTCCGGCAACCGCCTTATAGGCTATATAACAGGAGGGATAGATACACCCGATCCGAACATCAGTTTAAGTGACCCCAGTTTAAGTTCTGCCAACTCACTTGTTTACGAAGTGTGGTTGAATAAAGCATCCACAGGAGTCCGAACCGTAAATGTTACAGATAATTCAATACTCGACCTTGCGGCATTTCCCAGTCCCGTGACCGACAATGTCACTTTGCAATTTATTTCCGGCAAACAGCAATCGGTTAAAATAGATCTGTTCAGTATGCAGGGACAATTGGTTCAACCTGTTTTTGCAGGACCCGTCAATAAAGAAAAGGTTCATTTTACTATCGACACCAAAGGTCTTTCTCCCGGGAATTATTTTTTTATTGTCCGCAATTCTTCATTTCGGAGAACAGTGAAAGTGACTAAGAAATAATACCTATGCTATAGGAATCCAATTAAAAATCGTGTTCTCTTTTCAATCGGCATTATATCATTGGTATAACCTGGCTAAACTATTACCCTGGTTTTATTTGAATTAAAAATCCCCTTATGAAAATTATTCATAAGGGGATTTTTTATAGTCAGATCGTTTCTATCTGCTGATCATAACCCTTTTTACACTCACACTTCCGGTGCTTGTGATAAGCCGTACATAATACGTGCCGTTAGCGGATCCGGAAAGGTCAATGGTTTCGGTGAATGATCTTGTATTCGGTACTGACCTGCTGTATATTTTTTTCCCTGTTACATCCATTACTGAAAGCTCTGCTGATGTGTTTAATTCAGTTATGGAAATTACAAACGAGCCGTGAGACGGGTTGGGATACATAAAAATATTCCCGGCATCCTTGCCGGCTGTGATAATACCGGTTGGCTGACCAATGTTAATTGTAGTGCAGGTGGTGCAGCCTTTTGCATCTGTAACGCAAGCTGTGTATGTGTTAGCAGATAGCCCACTAACAGAAACAGTTGTTTTATTGCCGGGAGTCCATAAATAGGTATAAGGTAGTGTTCCTCCGTTTGCAAATACCGAGGCGCTTCCATCGTTGCAGCCTATGCAGCTGGCGTCCTGCTTAACTGATGTTGAAGTAAGTGCAGCGGGCTGAGTAACTGCGGCAACAGAAGTAGCGATACAATTATTTGCGTCTTTTACCGTAACTGTATAAGTTGCAGCGGTCAATCCTGAGATGGTTTGTCCGGTTGCTCCTGTATTCCAGTTGTATGTATATGCGCCGGATCCTCCGGATGCCGCTACTGAAGCGCTGCCATTATTCCCGCCATTACATCCTATGTTCTGACCAACCGATGCTGACGCATTTACTTTCGCCGGTTGGATAATAGCAACTGCGCTGGTGCTACTGCAACCCTTGGAATCAAGAACTGTTACTGTATATGTTGAAGCTGAAAGTGAGCTGATCGTTTGCGCTGTTCCCCCATTGCTCCAGGAATATGTTTTAGTTCCTGTGCCGCCGGTTGCGCTGACACTGGCGGATCCGGTTGAAGTACCGTTACATAATACATTGACAGGAGAGATGCTGCTTATGGTTACCGCAGGATCAACAGTTACTGTTACAGTACCTGTATTGCTGCAAGAGCCGCTTGATACCGTAAGTGTATAGGTGGTGGTGGCAGTTGGGGATGCCACAGGGTTAGCAACAGCCGGATTGTCAAGACTTGCTGAAGGAGCCCATGAGTAATTACCGCCACCTGAACCGTTAAGCGTAACACTATTACCATTACATACGGAGGTGTTGCTTCCCGCATTCGCAGTAAGTGAAGCGGCCACAGCAACCTGAACATCATCTGTAGCAACACAACCATTTTTAGTTACAGTTACCGTGTAGTTTGTTGTTGAAGAGGGTGAAGCAACCGGATTTGCAATTGCAGCGTTTGATAAATTTGTTGCCGGCAGCCATGCATAAGTACCGCCTCCGGTAGCATTCAATTGAGCGCTGCCTCCTGCGCATACCGATGCGTCGACACCTGCATTTGCAGTTGTCTGATTAACTGTTACAGATTTGCTGTCAGTTGAAGAACATCCGTTTGTATTGGTGTAAGTATAGGTTACCGTGTGTGGGCCGGGAGTCTGCACTGAAGGATTAAAGGATACTGCACTTACCCCGTCAATCTTAAAGGTTCCTCCTGAAGGTATTCCTGCAAGTGTTACGGCTGCATCGTAACTGCAATAGGCAGACGCGAGACCACTGATCGTTACGACAGGCTTGTCAATTATAATGCTGGTATATTGCATACTGCTGCCACAGCCGTTGGTAACAGTATGTGTTACTTTGAATACTCCCTTTAGAGAATAAGCATGAGCGGGGTTCTTAAGTGTGGATGTATTTCCATCTCCAAAATCCCACAGATGACTGTTGTTATCCGGGCCATCTCCATAATAACCCTCAGCGGCAAAATGGATGGTGTCGCCCGAACAGGTAAAGGATTTATCAAGATCAAACCAGGCCTGGGGTTTGTTGGTCATTTTGATATCTACTGTTGTGGGTACTGTATCACTCTGACCACAATTATTAACGATCATGGCTTTGGCTGTGTAAGTACCCGCTGATGTATAACTGTGGTACACAACCTGGCCTGATCCGGATTGACCGTCACCAAAATCCCATGAGTAAACAGCTCCGCCCACAGCTGTAAATTTCACAAGATCGCCGGGACACCGGGAATTGTCATTGCTCCCTCCGCCATCATTAGTAGTGGAGTTATCTACATAATAGAATTTGTTTTTAGGCCCTCCATTAAGTACAACTATACTTTTCTTCAGTGAATCTTTCTTGCCGCAAAGATTGGTCACATAAAACTTGAAGTTATATGTTCCTGTTGTGGCATAAGCGTGAGTGGCCAATACCTGTACAATAGTGTCAGTTGGGCCGGTAATGTTATTCAATACATTGCCATCGCCAAAATCGATCGAATAAATGTTTCCTGAATTATTATCATGATTTCCTTCATCAAAGAAATATACTTTGCCGCCAGGGCAAACCGAGTCAGGTAACGATTGAAGCTGGGTATCAGGCTTCAGGTTTGCATCTACAACAACAACTTTTGACGCACTGTCGGATTTGCCGCAGCCATTTGTTACTATCAATACAACCTTGTGATTTCCCACAGCGGTATATTTATGCGAAGCATTTTTTGTGGTGGCTGTACTTCCATCTCCGAATTTCCACAGAAAACCATACTTGCCATCACCTGAGTTGCTATTGTTCCTGAGATCAACAGTTGTGCCCGGGCAAACTTTCATCGTATCCTGGTTTCCGTTATTATTATCGAACGAAATGTTTACATAATTATTCATCCCGCCGGATACTGAAACAGTAAGCACCTGCGTGACTGTGTCTTTGTCGCCACAGCCGTTGGTTACGATAAGTTTTACATTATAGTTTCCGTTTGCCGGGTAAAAATTCTGAACAGACCGTTGAGTAGAAGTGGTTCCATCCCCCAGGTCCAACAGGTAGGAGGAGCCGGAAGATGAACAGTCAATTGACACTATAGAATTGGGGCATGCAGGATTTGGCCACAAATTAAAATTCGCGTTTGCATTTAATCCCGAACTTACAACATTAACAAAAATGGTGTCTTTATTCGAGCCGCCGCAAGGATTGGTAGCGGTGAGTATAACCCGTTTGTTGCCAGGGGTTGTATAGGAATGCGAAGGATTTTCAACAGTGGATGAAGTAGCATCTCCAAAATCCCACAGATACGAAGTAGCAGGGTAATTAGCTGAAAAATAAAATACATCGTTTATACATGCATCATTTTGATTAACCCCGATCGAAAAAACGGGTTTGGCTGAATTGCTTACTGTTATTTGTCTTGTAACTATTTTAGTTCCGCAGGAAGTATTAACTGTCATTTTTACGGTGTGAATGCCTGCATACTTAAATGAATGGCTTGTGTTGTTCCAGTTGTCATTTTGAGTGGAATCGCCATAATCCCATGTGATATTGCTATAACTTCCCTGGTTAAAACCAAACCTTACAGATTCGCCGGGACAAGCCGAAGGAGTAGACACATCAAAGGTAGTTGCTCCATCAATTTGTATGTTGCTATTTGTTCCGCCCATAGAGATCATCCCTTTATTTGTGGTGTCCCATACAGAAAGACTTACGCTAAACCAACCCGGGTTCACATAGGTGTGTGATGGATTCTTAGCATGACTTGAATCTCCATCACCGAAATACCACCTGAAATAATTCCCACTTGGGTTGCCGGTGTATGTAAAATTTACCAGCTGAGGGGCGCATCCATTACTGGGATTTGAAGTAAAACTTACCTGGGCACTGCTTAATAAAGGAAAAAACGCAAGTGCGAAAATTGTTGTGAGTTTACAATAAAGTAGTGATTTGTTCATAGTATATTGATTTAAGTTAATATTGATGAGTATTTTCTGTTAGGGAGGGGCAAATGTAAACTAAAAACAGGTACCTGTCAACTAAATTGTGGTTCTTTTAGCGGCGGAAGCGTCTTAATAGATTGAACTTAAGCGGATATTCCAAAAACAGCTTTTCGGATGGCAGTTATTTTTTATTATACCGAGGGGACTTGATTTTAAGGATTTTGAGACTCGGCAAACGAGGTATAATTGCTATTTTTGGAAAAACCGGTAGCTATCATAGTTTATCAATACATAATAATTAATTAGAATGATTCCATTCTTCCAGAAGCTCATAATTAAAACGGTAATAGGGTCCAGGGAAAAGGGCGGGAAAGGGAAGGAAATATCTGCTTATGAACTTGCAAGGGAGTTTCACAAACTTAAAGTCGCGGCGATTCACCTGGCAAAGGATGTAAGCCTGATATCTTTGGGAATACTTTCAGCCGGATTTGGTCTTAAGGGTTTCTTGTTGCCCAATGGATTTATTGACGGAGGGGTAACCGGTATATCGCTATTAACTAATGAGCTTACCGGTATTTCATTAGCATTATTGATCGTGCTTATAAACGTGCCGTTTATTGTATTGGGATATACGCAATTAGGAAGTTCGTTTGCCTTTAAGAGTACAATAGCGATCAGTGGCTTAGCTCTCGCGATTCTCGTTATCAGTTACCCTGTTATTACTTCAGACAAATTGCTGATTGCAGTATTCGGAGGTTTTTTTCTTGGTGCGGGAATTGGCCTTACTGTGAGGGGCGGGGGAGTGCTGGATGGCACAGAAGTTCTTGCCATTTATCTCAGTAAAAGAACCGGATTGACGATCGGCGATGTGGTTCTTGTATTTAATATCCTTGTTTTTTCCGCCGCTACTTACCTGCTCTCGGTTGAGATCGCTCTTTACGCCATCCTGACTTACCTTTCGGCGGCAAAAACGGTTGATTTTATTATTGAGGGAGTTGAAGAATATACAGGAGTTACTATAATTTCATCGCATAGTGAGGAAGTTCGCCTGATGCTTGTTGAAAAATTGGGACGGGGCGTTACTATCTATAACGGTAAACGCGGATTCGGTAAACGCGGTGATAATAAGAATACCATTGACATTGTTTATACAGTGGTTACCCGTCTTGAAATAGCAAAACTACAGGCGGAAGTGGATAAGATCGATCCCAATGCATTTATTGTGATGAGCAGTGTAAAAGATACTAAAGGAGGAATGATCAAGAAAAGACCTTTGCATTAGTACTTGCAAATTTTTATTCAATTCAGAAATTTGCCGGGTTGCCATGATAAAATATACCACCACTATTTTTAAGTTTGAGAAGAAGGGCGAAAAGACCGGCTGGACCTATATTGATGTTCCTGCTGATGTTGCCCGCAAATTGAAACCCGGAAATAAAAGATCTTTCCGTGTAAAAGGAAAACTTGACAATTTCTCAATAAAGGGTATTGCCTTGTTGCCAATGGGAGAGGGCGATTTTATTATGCCTCTCAATGCAATGCTGAGAAAGGGCATAGGTAAAAAACATGGTGCTATGCTTCACGTTCAGTTACAGGAAGACAAAACTCCTTTAAAACTTAATGCCGGGCTGATGGAGTGCCTGGCGGATGATCCGGATGCTTTGAGATTTTTCAAAAGTCTTGCCGCGTCACACCAGAATTATTTTTCCAAATGGATCGAAAGTGCTAAAACGGATGTTACAAAAACAAAGCGTATTGCGCAAACTGTTACAGCAATGTGCCGGAAGCAGGGGTTTCCTGAAATGATGAGGTCGTTAAAAAATAACAGGATGTGATCATCGGGATAGTTACTGTTTCCCTCCTTTGTGTTTAAGTACTTTAGCTTCAATAAAAAAAATAATTTCCTCCGCTATGTTTTTTGTTTGATCTCCTACGCGTTCCAGTTTACGCATCATAGATAGTATATGTAAGCTTTCGCGTATATTGTTCGGATGGGATCTAATATAATCTGTAACTACATAGCTTGCGTTATTATTCGTTTCGTCTAATTTCTCGTCTATTTTAAAGAGATAACGTGCCATTTTTGTGTCTTCCTTTTCAAACGCATGTGCAGCATCGAGAAGCATTTCATTTGACAGATCGAACATCTCTATAACTTTTGTGCTTTGAAGAAGTTCCGGGTCAAAGCTTTTTTCAATGTCAATCACAAAACGGGCAATACTTTCTGCGATATCTGCAATTCGTTCAAGGTTGGAATTGATCTTTAAAACCGCCAGTACAAAACGAAGATCAATGGCTACAGGATTAAACAAAGCGAAAATGTTTTCACAGTCACGATCTATTTTTAACTCATAAGCATTTACCCGTTTTTCAGTCGCGACTATTTGCCTGGCCAGGTCTTTGTCGAAATTAACCAGGGCCTCTTTTCCATTTGTGAGCTGCAGACAAACAAGTTTCCACATATTCAATGTGTCAGTTTTCAGAAGTTGTAATTCCGATTCAAGATGAGTGGTCATTGGTGTGTATATTTAATAATGTGTAAAGTTAGGTCGGAAGTCCGAAGACTGAAGTTGGAAGTGAACTTCGGACTCCTGTCTTCGGACTTCAAACCATTTTTTTCTACCCAAACCTTCCTGTAATATAATTTTGTGTTCTTGCATTGGCAGGATTGGTGAATATAGTTTTTGTTGTATCATATTCGATCAGCTCACCCATGTAAAAAAAAGCAGTTTTGTCACTCACCCTGCCTGCTTGCTGCATATTATGTGTTACAATAATAATGGTGTATTGATTTTTTAACTCATAGATCAGCTCTTCAATTTTAGCTGTCGAGATAGGATCAAGTGCTGATGCAGGTTCATCCATAAGGATCACCGACGGCTCAATTGCTAATGCGCGTGCAATGCACAAACGCTGCTGCTGACCGCCGGATAGTTCAAATGCAGATTTTTTCAGTTTATCTTTTACCTCATCCCATAATGCAGATTGCCTGAGGGAGCGTTCAACGCGCCCTTCGATGAATTTTTTGTCTTTTATACCATTTACCCGTAAGCCATAAGCAACGTTCTCAAAAATTGATTTTGGGAAAGGATTTGGTTTTTGAAAAACCATGCCAATATTTTTTCTTAGCTCATCAACATTCGTTGACCTGTCGTTAATGTCTTTTCCATCAATCATCACATAGCCTGAAACTTTTACATTTGAGATCAGGTCATTCATCCGGTTAAATAGTCTTAAAAAAGTAGACTTGCCGCAGCCCGATGGACCAATGAGTGCAATCACTGTATTTTCTTCCATTGACATTGTAATGCCTTTCAACGCATGGAAGTCACCGTAGTAGAGATTGATGTCTTTTACGGCTATCTTGGGTTTCTTTACATAATCTGTTGCCATGCTGTTTGTTTCGTATTTTTTTAATAATTCTGTGTCAACCGAAGAATCACGTTTTGTTTTTTCGATAAGTTCCATGCCACTATCAATTAGAATTCCCATTCTTTTATAATAGGATCGGATTGAACCAAAGGATTACAAATGGCCATTGTTCCGGTTACCATTTCACTCTCTTTTCTTGTTTTAAACGCAGGTATACTGCGATTCCATTCAATAAAAATGTAATACCGAGTAATACAATAATAGCAGCCGATGAGTTGATCATAAAAGCTTTCTGGGGACGAGAGACCCAATTAAATATCTGTATTGGTAAAACCGTGAATTCAGAGGAAAGGCTGTTGGGGACAAAGGGTACATACGCAAGAGCGCCCACTAAAATAAGAGGTGCCGCTTCTCCTATTGCCCTGGATATTGCCAGAATTATTCCGGTGAGTATTCCTCCTAAAGAGGCCGGCAAGGTTGCATTCCAAATGGTTTGCCACTTGCTTGCTCCGAGTGCGAATGATGCTTCCCGCAATGTTTTCGGAACGGCTTTTAATGATTCGCGTGTAGATACAATTACAATAGGAAGTACAAGTAAAGACAATGTGCAACTGCCTGCAAGAATACTTCCACCCATTCCCAATAAACGCCCGAACACTTCAAGCCCGAGCAATCCATAAATAATTGAAGGAATGCCTGCGAGGTTTGTGATATTAATCTCTATCAGAGAACCGATCGTGCTTTTTTTTGCATATTCTTCCAGGTAAATGCCGGCAGCAATGCCCACAGGTACAATTATAATTGTTGTAAGGCAAATGATCCAGAGAGTTCCGGCCAAGGCCGACAAGATACCTGCCTTTGAAGCGACCCGGGAAGGGAAACTGTTCAGGAAATTCCAGTCAAGCCGGCCTATTCCGGCAGAAAGAATATTCTGGATAAAAATACATAGAATGATTAATCCGAAAAAAGTGCAGGCTAGTCCAAAATATTTGAACAGAATATCACTTATTTTTTTGTATAATGAATTACTCATAACGCTGCTGATACCTTTTTTTAAACCAATAACTTATATTATTCAGAATAAAGGTGAACACAAATAATGTCATGCCGGCAGCAAAGATTGTACGATACTCAAGGGAATTCTGGGGAACATCTCCAAGGCTTACCTGAACTATATAAGTTGTGATCGTTTCTACCGGTACAAGCGGATTCGCTGTCAGACGAGGCTGTTGTCCTGCAGCTACTGCCACGATCATCGTTTCGCCAATGGCTCTTGAAATAGCCAAGATAACAGAAACAACAATGCCAGAAAAGGCGGAAGGTAATATTACTTTAAAGGCAGTTTGTAAACGATTGGCCCCTAAAGCAAGAGATCCTTGCCGGAGGTATTTTGGAACAGCCGAAATTGCATCATCACTTAATGAGGATATAAGTGGGATTATCATAATGCCCATTACGATGCCTGGTGAAAGTGCATTAAAACCGGCCAGGCCTGGAATAAATTTTTGCAGAAATGGAGTTACTACCGTTAATGCAAAAAAACCATATACAATAGTTGGAACGGCGGCAAGTATCTCCAGTATGGGCTTAATTACAGTCCTGAAATTGCGTGGAGCATATTCATTCAGGTAAATGCTTATTGAAAGTCCGATCGGCAAAGCAACCGCAATAGCAATGAATGCCGTTAACAGCGTCCCGCTTAAGAGCGGCATAATGCCGAAGTGTTTATCTGCAAAAAGGGGTGTCCATTGTGTGTCGGTCAGAAAATTAAAAAGGGATACGTCCTTAAAGAAAACTATTGTTTCTGAAACAAGTACCCAAATAATTCCAATTGTTACAAGTACAGTAATGCCGGCACATGCGGCAAGAGTATATTCAATTATCTTCTCTTTTGTTTTCAAAGTAATTTAACATAAGAATAACTGATCCCGGATATTTATGCCGGGACCAGTTAAAGCAATCTTCACTAAACAAATCAGTCACGAAAATAATTATTTTTTACCCATGAAACTGTTGAATTTTTCCATTTCGGATTTGGTTTCCTCATCAGTTAGCGGCACATATCCGACTTCTTTGCTAAGAGTGCCGGCATTGTCAATATAAAATTTAACAAATTCCTGAACTTCTTTACGCTGGACTCCTTTGTCATTTATATAGATGAACAATGGACGGCCCAGGGGCACATACGTTTTGTTTTTCACAGTTTCAATTGATGGCGCAATGGGACCTTTTCCGTTATCATCTTTGCCGTCATCAACAGGCAAAAGTTTTAATTTATCCGCATTTTCTTCGAAGTAGGCCAGGCCGAAGAAACCCAACGCGTTTTTATCAGTAGATATTCCCTGCACTAATACATTGTCATCTTCGCTTGCCGTATAATCACCTCTGCTTGAGTGGCTCTTGCCGACAACAACTTCGGTGAAGTAATCATAGGTGCCCGATTCAACACCGGCCCCATACAAACGAATTTCTTCATCAGGCCAGCCTGCGCGCACCTGGCTCCATTTTGTTATTTTTCCTTGCGCTTCCGGAGCCCATAATTTCTTTAGTTCGGCTACAGTAATGTCATTTGCCCAATCGTTTTTGGGATTGACAACAACAGCAAGGCCATCATATGCAACCAATACTTCATGATAATTTATGTTGTTCGCTTTGCAAATACTATCTTCAGAATGTGTAATAGGGCGGGAAGCGTCATTGATATCTATTTCGTTCCTTCCGAATTTTTTAAATCCACCACCTGTTCCTGAAAGGCCAACGGTAACCTTAACATCCGGAAATGTTTTTTTGAATTCTTCAGCGATCGCTTCTGTGATCGGATAAACCGTACTTGATCCGTCAATTTTAACCTCGCCCTGTATTTTTCCGGCTTCTGAGCCTTCGTTTTGCTTTGAACCACCACCACAAGAGACGATAGTTAATCCTGCTCCAATGATTAATAGAGTTGAAAATGATTTCGACATCATAAATTTATTTTTTTTTAAAGTAAGTTAACTTGTTGCACTTGAATGTTAACATAGGGTTAATATATTTTTTTTAAAAATTAAACTGCGCCTGCAAACGCAGCAGACTTCCCTTTTGATCATTGTTTTGTAATTTAAAATCTTCAAATTTTCTTTCCGATATTGTATACATAGCTACCAATTCGAAATTTTTTATCGGTTGCCATTCAATGCCGAATTCATGTTCCTTAACTCTATAGCTTCTTGCATCGGTTTCGTGTTTTTTACCCCCTTCATAGAATTGCGTTCTTACAAATGGAATAATGAGCTGTTTCTTCATTTTCAGCATACACGAAACAGTAATATACCCTCCTTTCAGATCACGTGTTTCAATAGAATCCGTCACTTTATTGAATTCCGGTCCGCGACCGACATTGTATTCAGCCTGAATGCCTAGCGGTTTTGGAAAAAGGACAAAACTGGCGGCAACCCTTTCGTCTGTAAATGAAAACTCTTTATTTGGACCCTTTACACCTGTAGTGCGACTTTCAACAACGTATTGACCTGCATATCCCTGAATACCTGCTTCAATTGTTTGCCCTTTAATTTCAAACGGGTATGATAGACGGGCAACAATATGCGGGTCTTTGTTTACATCAGTCTTATTTGCGGTTTGTCCATTATAGGCACCTAAACCAAAAACGCCATAGTCGCCCGATCCTTTATATCCATCATTCACCAGCGAAGCAAATCTTTTTCTGATCTTCTCCGGCGCCCAATAAAAAAACACTCCAAGGTCACGTTCGTTTGAAAGAGCACTGTTTAATGCATCGTTACGATCAAGGGGTAACCTGTTTTGGCTTGACTGTAGATTTTCAAAGCCAAATGGCACTTTGCTTTGACCAACGCGGAATCGGAATTCTTTCTTATTGTCTAATGAAAGATCAAAATAGGCGTCCCGGAGCTGCCCAAAATGATTACTTCCGGTAGAAGGTGATGATGCAAAATCGGGCTGGATGTATATATATACCCTGTCGTGAACATTTCCATAAAATATTAAGCGCATTCGTCTGATAAAAAACCCGCCGCTGCCCCATGACTTATCACATTGCTCACATTTTAATGAATCATTTGTTTCCAACAGTCTATTATATCGCACTTGTGAGTATCCGCGTATTGTAATGGTTTCATACCATTGTTTCTTTTTTTCTTCTGTTGGTTTTGCTTTGGACGTATCAGCTGGTACTTGTGCATTTAATTGAATACAACTCAGTCCGAATGAAATTAACAATAGTTTAACTTTCATAAGTTTACAATTACAATTAATTAACAAATATTTTACATTTAACACGACAAAGAACTTTCAGTGACGTTAATTAAATGCGTATTCAATGTTAAATAATTGTTAATTGCCGGATTCGGGTGTAAAAGGCCTTTAGGCGGCGTATTGATTTTCGATTGTTGGATCGGATCAGGTATAATATCAATAGGCAGAAAATCTTCAAAAAACAGATTTGTGTTAAACAGGCCATTTATTTCAAAGGCTTTATCGGAAATATCTGGAGGGTCTTATCTCATAAAAAAAGCCTCTCCATAGAAATGAAAAGGCTTTTTTTGTTTTCGCGGTTTGTTATTTATTTACCACCAGTTTTATCGTTTTGGTTAATTCCAGAACTGTTATATTCAGAAAGTAAATTCCAGAACTAAACTCCTCTGTGTTTATATTTACCTGTTGAACTCCTGCAGGCATCTGAATATTCTTGAGTATGGAAACCACTTCTTGTCCTGTAACACTATGTAAAGAAATGTTTACCATAGAAGGGTTGTTCAGCTCAAAAGTAAGTGAGGAATTATTTTGAGCCGGGTTAGGATATACAGATACTCCCGAAAATTCAGAATCTTTCCCTTTGCTGACTGAGGTTATCTGGCCTGCAAACTTTATGTTGTTAAAATCAGCGCCAGTTGCCGCTACAGATCCCGTATTTAATCTGAAGTCAGGACTGTCGTACAAATTAGAAGGGAACGGATTCACCCAATTCACCTGCGTTTTTGTTTTAGTAGAATCGTTCATGTCGCTTCCAAAGAAGGTAGCGTAAAAGGAACTTGCAGCCGTAACGACATTAACCCCTGCAGGGAGATCAACCAGGAGATTGTTTGAAAAATAAGCGGTATCACCTGTAAAGTTATTTTCGGTAGCAGAGCCTTCAACAGATAATCCTTTTTCCCAACCAATGATGAGCGAGTTAAATATGGAAACAGAACTGTTTCTCCTGATGCGGAAAGCTTTCTCAAACTTCTCGCCTACAGGAAGGGCAGTCAAGCCATCCCTCTTAGGGCCAACAATGGTAATATTAGAAAATACAGCTGCAGTAAGAGGCTGCATGTTAGAACCACTCGCATCATTATCAGATTCAAAGCTATTGGAATCGCCGGCAGCATCGGAAAGATCTTTATCGCGAATGGCCAGTCCGAACTGTATGCGTCCCCTGAAACCAAAATCAGTATCAAAATCATCATCCAGACCCCGGAAGGCGATGAGGTACTTTGCAGATACCGTTCCGCCAAACCATTCATAAGAATCATCACCGGAAAATGACACCTGAATATGATCGATCTGTGTTTTTGAACCCACAGCGCCCATTGTTAATCCATTAATTTCTTTAGTGGGCTGGAATTCCACACCAGGAAACTCAATTCGCACATACGAAAGTACACCTGAAGAATCCTGGTCGTCAGAACCTCCGAATTGTGTGTCAGTTGTAGCGGCAAGACCTTCAATATTAGAAGTTCCCTGGTTAGAAACAGCTTTGCCAAGAATGATTACACCACCCCAATCGCCTTCGGCCCTGTTCCCAATAGCTTCATTAGATGTGAACACAATGGGATTGGAGGCGGTTCCCTGGGCATTGATTTTAGCACCCTGTGTAATGATCAGCGTTCCCGCGGTTGCATTATCGCCGCGGATAATAACACCGGGTTGAATGGTAAGGGTAGCGCCGTTCTTAACATATATTTTATTTTGAAGCAATATTATACTACCTGTGGTCCAGGTTGTATTTGCAGTTATATCCGCACTGACTGTCATGGTTATAGCCGGATAAACCGTATTCTCCGGATCGAAGTTTGCCCAGCCGCTTGTCCAGTCCGTTGCAGGGGTGTTGTCGGTTATGGGAAAGGCGCCCTGGTAAGGCACATTGTTCCAGAATTTGGTTTGCGCGCTTATGGAGATTACCATTAAGCCACTCATACATGCGAGGTAAATTTTTTTCATTTTCATTTTCTTTTCAGTTTTAATTACACTGCAAAAGTGTAAAGGCAATGTTACCTTGTAATTAATACAGGATTAAGCAAACATTATTAATAGATATTGAGGAATTGTATGGGGATCAAACTCTTTGTTTAATTCCGATTGCAGGGTGACATGCCATGTTAAAAATGTGTAAACGGAAATTAAAATTTATAGGAAAGAGAAACAGAGCAGGTAGGAGCGTACCTGGTTTCTATCATGTAGTTGTCCGTATTCTTGTCGGCCTTCCCGTTCTTATTAATGTCCTGGTAGAAAATCTGATTTTGAGCAAGAAGGTCGCGCGCATTGATTTTCATTTCGAATTTCTTTTTAAACGTTTTAGTCAGTTGAAAGTCTAAAACATGTCTTGGATTTTCCCAGATATCAGGTTCCTGTGTGTTTCCAACGATCCATATCCGTCTTCCGACTATATTATATGCTACGCTTATACTGAAATCATATTTGGGATGCATAAACGAAATGCCCCCGTTGACAACATAGGGTGATTGTCCCTGTAGCGGTCGGGAGGTGGCCCCCACAACATTTTTGTTATCCACTTCTGATTTGATAAAAGCGATATTGGAGAAAAGGCTTGTATTTGAAAGAAGAATGTTGGAATCATTTTTTGTGAATATGCCGAGATTGATCCGGTATTCCAGCTCCGCACCGTAGTTGATTGATTTGGGAATATTGGTGAAATACAATTCTGGTGCTCCCGAAACCGCATGCCTGTTAACGGTTTCAATAGGATTAATAAAGTCTTTATAAAAGGCTGAGACGGAGATCATCTGCACTCCTGATGGATACCATTCATACCGGAAATCATAGTTATATATTTCGGCACGTTTAAGCGTGGGGTCGCCGTTCCAAATATTGTCAAGAATAAAATTGTAGAATGAGAAAGGTGCCAGCTCACGGAATTCAGGTCTCGAAACTGTTTTGTAATAGGCAAAACGAAGATTCATTTTTTCATTTAATGAATAGATGACGTTGGCAGATGGCAATATGTCTATAACTGTGGTGTCGATGTGTTTGGAAGAATTGCTTCCAAACTCAATATAGCTGAACACCTGGTTGTATGATTCGACCCTTGCGCCCCACACTAACCTGATTTTTTCAAACACGCGTGTATCCAGCATAAAATAACCCGCATGTAATTGTGAAGACGCCTGGTAATTATCTGAGATCTTTGTGGATTCTTCCAGTTTAAATCCTCCGTTATAAGGTGCCGCGAGGTTCATTTGCCCAAGGTTAGCCTCAGAGAAGATCTGGTTGTCGGACAGCAACAGCAGGCTGTCAACAAATTTAATGCTGCTGCCTTTCCGGTATTTTGAGAATCCAAAGCTCCGGACAGTAAAATCGCGATCCCTGAGTTGATGGTAGGCACCTATTTTAATGGTGTTTTTAATACCCCATTTTGTTATATCAGAAGGAATGGATAGATCATATTTTACGCTGCGCATTTGCTCATCCGACCCGGAGAAGAACATATTTCCGCCTCCAAAGGTAGAAACTCCGTTTTGTTGTATAACAGCTACGTAAGGAGTATTGGCATCGCTTTCTTCCTGGGCTACCTTTTGATATACATTCTTTCTTAAAGCAGGAACTGTTCGGTTGATATTGCTGAATGCAATGTTCCAGTTGAATTTACATTTGTTCTGAAAAACAAGGTGGTCTCCGCTCAGTTGGTTTGAGTAAAACATATTTTGTGTAAACCACCTGGCGGATGATCGCTCCCATGTTTTGTCGGTCTGATCAAGATCTCTGGCGCCGGCTCTTATAGTGAGTCTGTCGTCGGAGTTTATGCTGTATAAATTTTTAAAACTCAACAGGTTATTCTGGTTAATTTTATATGAAAAATTAAGAAGTGCGCTTGATAAAGTGTTCTCGTTATAAGAGGTATCTTTTAAAGCAACTTTAGGAACTATGATATCCCCGTTCTCTCCCTCAAAGTCTTTGCGTATTGTATAGTTTGTACTGAAATTTTTCTGGTAGGTGAGGGCGCCAAGTATGCCGAATTCTTTACCAAAAATGGTTGTGTTTCGCGCACAGCTATATTGAAAATTTGTATTTGGCATTGCAGTTTTTGAAATTATACCCCAGTCATAACTCATATGTTTGGCAAGCCTGGCCTTTTCATCAACACTTGCACTGCCCATTCCAGCGGATGTTGGTATTGATCCCGATAACGCTCTTGTCCCATCGTCAACTCCTATCCAATCTGATTTTCCGCCCTTGTAGGTTTGAAATTCTTTGAATGTTGTGAATGAGTTAAATGAACCGGAGATGGAAACGGTTTGTTTATTTTCATCAGGTATGCTTTTTGTATTCAGCTGAATGATTCCTCCGGCGAATTCACCCGGCATATCGGGGGTTCCGGTTTTAACAATAATAATATTATCTAACGTATTGGCCGGAAAAATGTCAAACGCGAATGCTTTCCTGTCGCTTTCGGAGCTGGGAAGAGGAGCGCCATTGATCAACGCGAAATTATAACGGTCATTTAACCCGCGTATAATTGCAAATTTATTTTCCTGGATAGTGGTTCCGCTAACACGTTTCAATACATCACTGGTTGTTCTGTCGGGGGTTCGTTTGATCGTTTCGGCGGAAATGCCATCTGAAACAGACGCGTTATTTTTTTGTTGTATTATAAGTGAAACATTCGATTCCCTGTTTACTTTTGCCTCCACAACAATTTCCATCAATTCTGAACTTGAGGCGTCAAGTGAAATATTCACAACCCTGGCCTCTTTCCCGGTAACTGTTATATCGCTCACCACTTTTGTAGCATATGAAATAAGTTTGAAATTTAATTTATATGTCCCGGGTGACACGTTTCTTAAATGAAAATTTCCATCTATATCAGTTATTGCGGCTATAGTAGTACCATCGATGGTTACAATTGCACCCGGCAATGTTTCTCCTGTTTTGCTGTCGATCAGCTGCCCTTGTATAATTCCTTTGGCATCACTTTTTGGCTTATTGGTTTCGTTGCCCGTTTGTCCATACATATGTATTGTGGATAAGTAAACAAACAGTAATAGCAATATTTTTTTAAGTCGCATATTTGGATATTATATTGATGCAAAGGAAGTCCAATGATGTAACTTTAACCTTATCAAAATATTAATACAATGTTAGTAAAGTGAATTATTTTTGGGAAATACCATAATCGTTTGTTAATGATTAATTAACATTTCTAAAACCTAAAGCCTGTAGTTTCACGTTTATGAAAAGAATATTGATGTTATTTGCTTTAACTGCGACTGTGGTTACTTACTCACAAAAGCTGCGCTTCAATAAAAGTCTGAACCGGTTTTGTGAGACCGCGACAAGGGAATACTTCGCTATTCCGGCCGGTAGAAAGGAAATATTAGACAAACTGGCAGATGAAATCGCGCACAAAAGAAATATCATTTTTACATGCCGCACTAATACCAGGCGTACGCAGTTTCTTCAAACGTGGATGCAAACCGCTTTTTATTATTATGGTATTTTTAATAAGATGGCATTTTCATATGGAGATACTGTTTCAGAGGTCTATCCGGAGGTCATTTCTGTTTTAAAAAAATCCGGATTTGCCTTCTCGGAGTCCACTACTAAGCCAAAGGCCTATGTATTTTATATCAGCGAACAATACCAGAAGCATGGCATTTATCCAAAGACAATATCGGGAACAATAGATACAAGTAATAGTGTTGTGGTAAGTATATGTTTCGCGGGCGAACCGGTAAGCAGTTTGAGTTCGGATGCAATGAACTTGCCCTATCAGAGTCCTACAGTGTTTGAGAAAACCCCGCAGGAAAAATCAAAATATTCCGATCTGAATAAGCAGATAGCTGTTGAAATGTTATACCTGGCTGAGAAAGCAAGGGGCATTATAATGAGTGATCAGGGAGACTATCATTGATGGAAAGTGGTAGCCCGAATTTAAATTTTGTTTAGCTAAATTATCTGCTGTAGTATACTTTTCCGGAAGAGGTGTCATAATAGGACGATACGATCCCTATCTCATTGTTTAAAAACCGGTTTTTCAGATAACTGCTTTGTTCCAGTATTTCCGAAATGGAATTTTCAACATTCATCCACGTTATTTCTTTTATAATGTGAATGTTATTTGTGTCTATTTCTGAATGCTTGTGTCCGCATTTTGCAATTGCTTTATCTATTTTGGATGTTACTGTTCCTATATTGCCTTCACGTATTTGTTGAATAGCCCCATTTACGGCGCCACAATTCGAATGTCCCATTACCAGGATTAATTTCGCGCCTATTTTTTTGACAGAGAGCTCAATGCTCCCGATAATTTCGGGGCTAATGATGTTTCCTGCAATCCGGATAATAAGCAGATCCCCGATCCCTGCATCAAAAATTATTTCGGGTGAGGTTCTTGAATCTATACAGCTGATAATTACCGCCATTGGGTTTTGCCCCATGGATGTGGCATTTACCTGGTGACGGAAATATTTTTCATTCCATTTGCCGTTTATAAATCGTTCATTGCCGGCTTTCAGTAAGTTTAAAATTTCGGCAGGTGATAGATTTTGCTGAGTTTTTTTATCGAGAACATTTACGAATTGTATATGATCGGATAATTCGTATTTTTCCTTTAGACCCAATATATTTAATTGAATATTTCGTTCAGGAGCTACCGTGGTCTTATAATCGTGTATTATTTCTAAAACATCGTTGTCAATAAAGTCGGAATAAGTCGCATCAATAATCACTTTTGAATTTTCGGGCACTTGCCATAGCGTATCTTTAATGGAGGGTTTATTAAGAAATGAAACCTGATCAGCTAATTCTAATCGTACCACTTCGCCGATATGTAATTTATCCTTATCCATTGTGAACGGATTCTTGTAATTGCTGTGCATTAAATAGAAAACACTGACTGTAAGTCCGATCAAAACTCCAACCAACAGATCGGTGAAAACAATGGCAATAATTGTAACGACAAATGGAATGAATTGATGCCAGCCTTTCCGGTACATTTCTTTAAACAAGGGCACCTTTGTAAGTTTATAGCCGGTTATTAAGAGTATAGCGGCCAGTGATGCCAGCGGTATCAGATTTAATACGTGAGTTAATGTCAATACACTTATGAGCATAAACACACCATGCAGAACTGCCGATAGTTTTGTTTCGTTTCCGGCGTTAATATTTACCGAGCTTCGTACAATAATAGATGTTATAGGGATCCCTCCCCAAAGCCCTGCCATCATATTGCCAACACCTTGCGCAACCAATTCACGGTTAGGGGGAGATTCTCTTTTATGAGGGTCTATTCTATCAACGGCTTCAATGTTTAAAAGAGTTTCCAATGACCCTACAGCGGCAATTGTGAAGGCGGCAGTTATAACGCGATAATCTTTTATATGTTCAAGGTTGGGGAGATGAAGGTATGACTGTGGGTTGTCGATATTGAGTTGAGGGATATTAACCAGGTGAGACGATTCTATACTCAGGTATGGGAAAAAGTTAATAAAAAGATAGTTGAGCGCTACTCCCAGGATCACTATAAAAAGAGAGGCCGGAACATTTTTTAATTTTTTTAAAGGAGTTTTATCCCAATAAAATAAAATGATAACCGATACTGTGCTGATAACGATTGCTCCGGGGGTAATGTAGTTTACCATTTTCAGGAGTTCAGAAAAGGTATTTTCATTGTCACGTTGTAAAAATGAAAAATCTTCTTCGGCATCTATATCATACCCCACAGCATGAGGTAGTTGCTTAAAAATAAGTATAATACCTATGGCCGCTAATAAACCTTTAATAACGTTTGAAGGAACATAACTGGCTATCATTCCGGTCTTCAAGACCCCCATAATGATCTGAATTATACCGGATAATAGAACAGCAATAAGAAACACGTCAAAACTTAACTGAGTGATGCAGCCCAGGACAATTACGGTAAGTCCGGCAGCCGGGCCGCTTACGCTTGTTTGTGAGCCGCTTAAAAGGCCAACAACTATTCCTCCGATGATCCCGGAAATCACTCCCGATATCAAAGGCGCGCCGGAAGCCAAAGCCACCCCCAATGAAAGCGGCAGTGCCACCAGAAAAACAACTATACTTGCCGGAATATCATTCCCGGATTTTGCGGTTGTCATGTTTTCGATTTTTTTTTAGGATGATCTGTAAGCGATTGGGTGATAGGCCTTCTTATGTTGGCCAAGAAAAATGCGGGCATAGATCCTCAAAATGGACAATTCTAAAAACACAAAACTCAGGGATGTAAAAATTATTAATATTTCCTGGTGTTTATGAATATGACTAAACAAAAGATCGATGCCTATGAACGTAGGAGTAAGAGGTAACCCGATCAAACCCAAACAGGAAAGCAGGAAAATAAAACCAAGTTTTGGCTGCTCGTACGTATAGCCATGAAATCGGTTCAGGTCAATGTTATTATCTATCGCTTTTATTTTTTTTAAACAAATGTACCCCGCTATAGCAGAAATAACAGAGCCGCTTAAGTAAATGAGAATATGGTTTTGTCCGAAGTTTTCATTTAACAATACAATGGCAAGGGTGATAAATAATTGACCCGCTATGACAAAGAGCCAGGCCCGGATAGCACTTCCGCTTTCTGCAAAGGCCTTTAATATTAACAGTAAGCCAAGAAAAGAATACAGGAATGGCAAAAGCTCAAATAAGTCGATCGGAATTTTTTCCTGGATGAGATCAAGATATACCCCCATCATGTAAATGACAGTTAATAGAATAAGAGATATCTGATGGGTGAGAAAGTGTAGTTTTTTTCCTATCCATTTAAAAGGATTCCATAAAATACGGGTTTGTAAATGATCCAGGTTCCATTCTTTTACTGATAAAATATAAAACGAATTTTTTATATAACTAAAGACGGAATTATTGCCATTGCTCTTTTTAGGTATAAAGTTGAAAACCATATCATGTGTCAGATAACTTAACACGGAAGGGGAGACCAGCAGCTGGTAGGTTCTTAAAAGGGCATTCCCGGTAAAATGCAGCAAGGCAAGACCATGAAAGCCGAGTGCGACCTCAACAAAGATCAATCCGATCTGCGCGATGGAGGAATATGCAATTTGTGTTTTAACGGTTGATTGAACCCTCGCGGTGCTCGTCGCGATAATACTTGTTGAGATACCTGTTATGATCACTAGCGCTTTAATAGTGCTGAGGCTTTCCCAATAAGGGAAAGTCCGCAGTAAAAGAAAAACACCTATGTGAACAGAAAGCGAGCCATAAAAAATGGCGCTGGAAGTGGTTGGCCCCTCCATGGCTCTGGGCAGCCAGGAAGAGAAGGGGAGCTGCGCGGATTTAATCGCCGCCGCAATTATGATCATTAGTGAAATAAAAACACCATACCAATTATGTTCCCGCAGGTGTTCTTCCACTAATGGCAGATCGTTAAGTTTTAAAAAGGTAATGTTTTCATGCCATAAGTGATGACTCATCCACATGGCAAGTATCAGGCATATATCACTGAAGCGATAAAAGGAAATAACTTTTAAAGCGTTTTTTACCGGCAGATACCGGTCCCTGTAAAATGCAATAAGTAAAAATGAACATACCCCCAAAAGTTCCCATCCGACAAACATGGTCTCAAAATTTCCTGAAATGATGATGAGATTGTATCCCAAAAAGAACAGAAGCACTGTACTGAAAAAGCGTTTATAACCTTCCTCCCTGTGCATATAATAGCGGCTGAAAATAGCTACCAGAAAAGCAAGAAATGAGCCTATAGCTGTGAATACAGCGGTTACCTTATCGAAATAATAATCAATAAAAATTTCAATATTTTCTGTCTGAAAAATGGTGATATGTTTTATATCCAATATTGGAAAATGATTTATTGCCCAATATGTTATAAAAAGCAAAATTCCCAATAAATGTATCCCCAAAGTTGAAATAGTAATAAACGATATAACGGATTCGTTTTTTTTTGGGATGAACAGGCTGGCTATAAAACCCAATAAGGGGATCCATATAAAAAGCTGTAATAACTCCGGCATAAAATATTTATTTTAATGAATAAACGGGCAAATTTTCTTTTGTGGCATCTACAATGTAATTGGTTTCCATTTCATTGGCCGATTCTATCAGGGTATTCATTTCTTTAACAACACCTGTTTCTTTTGTAAGCGGAATGTACTCTGTGAATACTCCATTTTTAAAGTAGTTGAACTTATTGGTTTCCGGATCGATAACAATTAAATGAACCCAGTCGTTTATAAACCATTCATACATTTCCGGAACGGCTTGAATTGTTTTTAAAACCACCGCAGGGAAATGTTCAACAATGATCAATAAACGGACAGGATCATGAACTTCGATCATTTGTAACGGAAGGCCGGCCCTCAGGTCGCCATCACTGCTGTTGGCAACACCAATTAGTCCCATCACATTGTGTGGCAGCTTGGTTCCCGCGCCGACCTTATGATTATCCACTCTTGAAAAATAATATTCAAGATTAATGCCGCCGCAAACAGGCCCGAGTGGCTTCATAACACCTGATAGAATTTTACCTTCAGGATCAGTTTTGTAATCGTAAGAATTCAGAAATGCGCGCCTGTCTAAAAACAGGTTCTTCGTAATGTTCCTGCTTCCCACAATACAAAGAGAGTTGGTTCCGTGTCCGAGTTCCGGCCGTGGCTCAAACAATGAAACAGACCTGTCCTTAATAGCCTTACGCACTACCTGCAATTTATTTTTCGTATTGATAGAGGCAAATCTCCTGGATCTTTCTTTGGCATTCAGGTCCAACGCTCTTTCAAATGCGAGTTTGTTTTTTTTGTGGTTTTTCGCGTTCGTATCGTTCAGCACTTGCTCATCGTAGAACTCCATTTCATCACCTGCGGTGTCATGCAAACTTCCTACAAATTGTGTCTCGCCCGGTATATCAATCCCCCGCTTCCGCAACAGCTCTCTTACCTCAGGATGGTTAGCCATAAAAGAAAACACTTTTGCATTTACCGATCCGGGTCTTCCGCTGCAGGCGCCGCAGTCGTGCGCGCCATGGTGCGGATTATTAGCACTGCTTGAACCATGTGCAACAGCATAAATGATCGGGGCAAAATCTTTGATCAACCCGATCCCACGTAAAAGACCTTCAACCCTTGCCGCCATTTCTTCGACGGTAAATCCTACCTGCAGATCATTTTCGCGATCCCCTGTATTTTTATTTTCAATGATGAGTTTTGAATTTTTATGCATGTGAGTAAATGCATTCGAAATCGCGGGACTCATCTTTGGCCTGAATATATTCAGGAATAGCTGAACACCTGCCCAAATGCCAAGGCAGATGGCAATAACAAAACCCGTCAGGAGTGTATGCGTTTTATTGGTGTACAATAATTCATGCTTCCTTTTTTCTTTCACTTCATATTCTTTGACAAGGTATTTTGGAGTTACCGGGGCGGGACAAAGCTTGTCATAAAATTTTCCATTTTCGGGTTGGAAATAAAATTCAACCCCGAAAAATCCAGGGGTGCCATATGTTTCGCAGGCGGGATCAATATTTTCAATATGTCGCCGCAGTGAACATTCCCGTTCATCAATACAGAACATAGCCTGGAAAGACTTATTAGCAGGAGCTGTCGGGGTTCTTTTTTTTTCCGATAAAATCCCTGCAAGCACTTCATCGTAATAACTCCATTCAAAAGCGTCCTGCCATAGTATAAAAACCTCATTTAATTCTGTAAGCGGAGTTTCGGCAAATAATTCCGCAGGTTCATTTTGCAGGTTGTTACAAATCGGTTCCCAGTTTTTTCCCAATTGGCTGTCAAGCGCGTCAATTTCAAGCAGCAGTTCGAATACGATGAGATCATAAAGTGTAATATTTTTACGATCAAGCAGCGAATGGGGGAGGTCCTCTATTGCAGATACAATGCCCGACCACCCATGATGACTGAACTGCTGATCGAACAAATATTGCTCATAAAAGGATTCGTTCCCAACAATGATTTTGAGCAGACTTTTAACGCTGTGGTCTTCGCTTAACAGAAGGTCTTTGGCTCTTTTTGTTTTAAAGAAACTGGCAAAACTGTTTTTCTCCAATTCTTTTATTGAAGAAAGAAAACCTTTGTTGTCGGAAGGGAAATTCCATATGGAAATACCCTGGTCAAGATAGCTGCAAAGAATCCGGAATAGAAGGGGCTGAACAAAGGAATCAAGGTCAATTTTATATTGACTTTTCCAGTTCGACCTCAATGATCCGATTTTCGGCGAATTACATGTATTATATTCTTTTGAGATTAAGTTTTGCTTCCACTTTTCTGCATTTTCAGGTCCTTTTTGTTGAGTGATAATTCTTTCAAGAATATCATTTTTTATTCGTCCTGTTTTGTACAATTCCCTGTATTCACTCAGTTGGAGAGTAACCTGGTACCCGAATATTCCGGAAGACTTAAAAATGGCTTCATAAAATTTTAGATTTTGAAATGCATGGAGAGAGTTGTGGTGAATAAAATCTTTCAGCGGAGTTTGTGAAGGCAAATAGTGTTTCAATTCATGTAACGTATGGTTTTCGTCAAATGAACAGTCCCGGATATTTTTAAATGTGGAATTCGTTGTATGACCTTGCGGAACAGACATATTTAAAGATTTGTTCAGTTTTTTTTCTGTATCAATAATTTCAACCGGCATTTTGTTCAGTTTTTTAATGTCCTGCAACCCCGTTGAAGTCGGGAATATTTTTCAACTCCAGTTTTATGTTTTTTAATTCCACATTGCTTTTAAAATTGTGAATGATCTCAAGTACGTCGAGATCAATATTGTGCGATCTTGTGCCGTCAATCACTACATTAGAATTATCGGGTAATTGATCAAGTGTAAGCGCAATGCTGCCTTTGTTGAGGAATGTAACATCCTCAGCCAGTTCGATCCTGATCCTTTCTTCTTCACCTTGTTTCTCCTTATGATAGAAATAGGCCCGCTTATAATTACTGCGCAGAATGAAGAAAACAGAAACAACCATGCCAATTCCTATTCCTTTTAACAGGTCAGAAAACTGAATGGCAACAACTGTAATAATAAATGGCAAAAATTGGTTCCAGCCTAGCCTGTACATGGATTGAAACAGTGAAACCTTAGCGAGTTTATAGCCAACAACCAGCAACAACGCCGCCAAACAGGCAAGTGGTATTTTGTTAAGAACTGAAGCAAGGCCGATCACGCTAAGTAATAAAAGCAGACCGTGAATTATGGCAGATAATTTGGTTTTACCTCCCGCATTGATATTCGCAGAGCTGCGGACAATAACTGCTGTTAAAGGCAAACCTCCTATTAATCCCGAAATAAAATTACCCAGCCCCTGCGCTTTTAATTCACGACTGGTCGGGGTAACCCGCTTATACGGATCCAGCTTGTCAGCAGCCTCAATGCTGAGGAGTGATTCCAGGCTGGCGATGATCGCTATAGTAACAGCCACTACATATACATTGTAATTCTTAAACGCTGAAAAATCAGGTAGTGTAAATTGATTTATGAATCCTGTTGCGGAAGTTGCTACGGGCAATTGTACCAGTTTATCGCCGGATAACTGAAGCGCAGAATTGTTTATTTTAAATAATTCATTAATAACAATGCCGATTACGACCACTAATAATGCACCTGGGACAATTTTAAAAAAGGCGAATTTTTTCAAAAAGGGTCGCTCCCAAATTATCAGGATAAAAAGTGAAATCGCGGCGATGATTATCGCGCCGGGATGAATATAATTGATGGCGTTGAAAATTTCCGAAAATGTATTTTGTCCGTCAGTTTGAATAAAATCAAAATCTCCTTCGTTATTTTTGTCGTATCCTATTGCATGAGGGAATTGTTTTAGTATTAAAATAATACCGATAGCGGCCAACATTCCTTTAATAACACTTGAAGGGAAGTAGTACCCGATAATTCCGGCCTTTAAAAAGCCCAGTATTATCTGGATCAATCCTGCCAAAACAACGGCGGATAAAAAGACCTCGTAACTTCCCAGCTGAGTGATAGCATTCAGTACAATTACTGTAAGTCCGGCAGCAGGGCCACTGACACTCAGGGATGAACCGCTCGCAAACGCTACAACAATGCCGCCGACCATTCCTGCAATGATCCCTGAAAATAAAGGAGCGCCTGATGCCAGTGCAATGCCTAAACAAAGTGGTAATGCTACGAGAAATACCACCAGGCCGGCCGGCAGATCATTTTTAAGGTATTTAAAAGACAGACCTTTTATTTTTTTGTTTTCAGTATCCATAAAATAAACAATATGATCATTGGTTAGGTCCAAAACAGATCAACATCAATGAGAATCGATTTGAATAAAAATTACAGGTAAACTTCAAGGGTAAATGCCCTGAGATGCTGAAATACCGGCTACAGTATTTCGGGTGGTGAGTAAACTTCCTTGCTATGATCTGATGGGGAAAAGGGGTTGTGCCGGTCAGATACCAGGCCTTTATGTTCTGTATGAGCCGAGATCAGCTCGTTAGCATATTTATCGCTATGATAAAGATCATCAGAAAGGTCTGCTTTTTCATTTTTTTCATTCGAATTTTCAGATTCCGTGTTTTTCCCTTCGTCCTGAAAGTCATCAATTATAGTAAAATGGTAATCAACCACAGTTTTTGAAAAATATTCAATTGTTTCATAGCTGCAGGCCAGTGAAACGATTGAAATTAAGATATATGTAACCGCGTGTTTCAAAAATTGTTGAATCAACTTGTTGCGAAAATACAAATAATATCCAGTATTTTCAAAAAGAGCAGATCACGATAGGCCTTAATAATAAAACAAATACGTGAATATCAATATGTTATTTGCTCAGCTTCACGATCTGAAGTTTTGATTTGAAAAGAGCATTCCTGGCGGTTAGCAGTTTGCAAATTTGCTTAACATTAACTTAACATTGGCTTACTGTTTACTCTTACATTTGCCAATGTTAAATTAATATTAAAATTATGAGCTTCAGCAATGTGTTACAGCTTTTTGTTCCTAAGGACAAAACGTTTTTCCCGCTTTTTGAAAAAGCTACCCAAAACCTGGTTGTTATTTCCAATACACTGGTTCAAATGGTCAATTCCGTTGATGCAAATCAACGGCGTACGTTAATAAAAGAAATTGAACGTATGGAGCATGTGGGTGATAATGTCACACACGAAATATTCAATGAGCTCAGTGCCAATTTCATTACGCCGTTTGATAGGGAAGACATTCACGAACTTGTAAGTTCCATCGATGACATAGCCGATTTTATTCATGGATCCGCCAAGCGCATTGAGTTATACAAAATTGAAACGATGTCGCCGGCGATCATTAAGCTGGCCGAATTAATTGAAACATCTTCCAGGGAACTGCATACCGCTGTTTCGGAACTGGGGAATAAAAAAAATATTCACAAAATAAAAGAAGCATGTGTCCGCATTAACAGTATCGAAAATCACGCGGATGATGTGTTTAATACTGCTATTGCCAGTTTATTTGAGAATGAGAAAGACGCAATTGCTATTATTAAAATAAAAGAAGTATTGGCTGCACTTGAAACTGCGACGGACAAATGCGAAGACGCAGCGAATGTGTTAGAATCAATTATTGTTAAAAACGCATAAGAAAGTTATCGGTTGTCAGTTGTTAGTTGTTTGGATAGCCACAACTGACAACTGATAGCTGACAACCAACAACTGACGATCATGAACCTTCTTATAATCGTAATCATTCTCGCGCTCGTTTTCGATTTCATCAACGGGTTTCACGATGCCGCTAACTCAATTGCTACAGTGGTATCTACAAAAGTGCTTTCTCCCCTTACCGCTGTAATATGGGCTGCAGCATTTAATCTGGTTGCTTACTGGATATTTGAATTAAAGGTCGCGGATACGGTTTCAAAAACAGTGAAACCCGAATTCGTAACATTAATTGTTGTTTGTGCCGGTCTTGTTGCTTCGATCATCTGGAACCTGCTTACCTGGTGGTGGGGGATACCTTCCAGCTCATCGCATACACTCATCGGAGGGTTTGCCGGTGCGGGAATTGCAAATGCGGGCGGCTTTAGTGCAATTCATTGGGGAAAGGTTATGCCGGTAATATACTTTATTGTTTTAGCACCGGTAATAGGAATGTTGATCACAATTATAATTAATATAATTACTATAAATATTTGCAAGCGGATGAGACCATCCAAAGTAGATACGGTATTCAGGAGGCTCCAGCTTGTGTCATCCGCTGCTTATAGCCTTGGCCATGGAGGTAACGACGCGCAAAAAGTGATCGGGATCATCGCTGCCGCGTTGCTTTCAAACGGAATGATAAGCGATATTAAACATATACCGGGATGGGTGCCGATAGCCTGTTACAGCGCAATAGCTTTGGGTACTATGTTTGGCGGCTGGAGGATTGTTAAAACAATGGGACAAAAAATAACAAAACTTACCCCATTTGAAGGTTTCAGTGCTGAAACGGGAGGAGCAATTACCTTGTTAATTACTCAGTATTTTAAAATACCTGTTAGTACAACACATACTATTACCGGCTCAATCGTAGGGGCCGGGGTTGCTAAACGTACATCTGCCATTAAATGGGGAGTGACAATTAACCTTGTCTGGGCATGGGTGCTTACAATTCCCGTTTCGGCTGCACTTGCTGCGATTATTTTTTATATAATGAATGGATTGATGTAAGGGTTCAAAGTTCCTTCCCTGCTTTACAATTACCTTATACCAATTATAAATAAAATTAAGTCCAATATTTGCAGAATAGATTTTTTTATTATATTTGGACTAAACTATAAATATAACAATATGTCATTCGCAAAAACAATACACATCAAAGAGAGTGTGAAGGAATTATCCCAGC